>CALROE020000661.1:0-3001 GCA_943369715.1 Bradyrhizobium ivorense | reverse complement strand
CGACGAGGTGCGTCATGACGGCGCTGTCGATGGCGGCGGGGCCGATGCCCGGCAACGGTCCGCCCGGCAGCACCAGCATGTCCGGATTGCCGCGGACCGCCCATTCGGCAAACACCACGAACACCAGCACGGCGGCTGCGCCGACCGCGCCGGCGGCCGCTTCGGCGCGCCATGCCACGAACAGCGTGCCGGCCACCAGTAGCGTGAACACAATGACGGCGGTGTCGGCATGCGCGCTGCTCAGCACGATCAAGGTGGCGCCCAGCAGATAGACCGCCAGCGAACCGGACGAGAACGGTTCGACCTTGCCCTCCTCGGCGGGCGGCCCGAACATGAATCCGCACACCACCAGCAATGCTGCGAGGATGAATCCCGCCAGCACATGGAACGCGTGCGGCCCGACCATCGACGGCCCGCATTGCAGGCAGGGGAAGGTCCAGAGCAGCGCGAAAACGAGGGTGGTGACTGCGAGCCAGCGCCACAGCCGGATCCGCGCCAGCCCGAATGCCGCCGCGGTGACGATGGCCAGATAGAGATAGAGCGCCCAGTAGTCCGGCTTGGCGGAGGACACCAGAACCGGCGTGGCGAAGGCGGCGGCGATGCCGAGGCCGGCCAGTGCCGGCCCATGCAGCAGCGCTGCGGCGAGCGTGCCGAGTGCCACCATGCCGAGCAGAACGAAGGCGGTGGCGGGCACCAGAAATTCGTACAGCGCATAGGCGGCGTACACCGTGGCGAATGCCACCGCGGTCCCGGCGGCGGTGAGGATGGCCGGGATATTGGCGATCGGCAGTGCCTCGATCGCCGAAATGCTCTCCTTGCGCCGGGTCCACTCGCCCGCTGCCAGCAGCGCCAGCGCGAACAGGCCGCCCAGCATGGTGCGCACACCGGGGCCGAGCAGCCCGGCCTCGATCGAATAGCGCACCATGAAGAAACCGCCGAGCGCCAGCGTCAGGCCGCCGACCCAGACCACCCAGCGGGTGCCGATGCGCTCCTCGAAACCGGGCTGGGCTTGAACGCCGCGCGGGGCCTGCGGAAGTGGCGGCGGCGCAACCGCGCCATCAACCGCGGCCGTCGGCGCGGCATCCTGCGCTTCCGCGGCCGTTTCCCTCTCGCCGATCGTTGCCGGTTGTTCGGGCGCAACGGGTGGCGATGAGGTGAGGGTTTGCCCGGCTTCCCGAAGCGGCGCGAGCGGCGGCGGGGCAGCCGTCGCCATCGCCGCCGTCGCTTCGATCGCGTCCAGCCGCGCACGCAGGCTGGCGGTCTGGTTGAACGCCTTGCGTGCGACGATAAGCGCGACGACGGCGATCACCAGCGTGAAGAATTCCAACATCAAGCCTCCAGGGCGATCGGCCCGGGATCGGGGCTTACCGCATCAAAAATTTCAGTCCGATGGCGGCATCGGACGCGCTAGCGTCTTCCGCGTACGCGCAGTCCCGGTGCCGGCCGCTCCTGCAGCACTTCACGACGAAAGCGAAACAGCGCAGCGGGACGCCCGCCTGTTTGTGTCGACATCACGCCGGTCGGTTCGACCAGAGCGCCGGTTTCCACCAGCCGGCGGAAATTCTGCTTGTGCAGATGCCGCCCCGAGATCGCTTCCACGGTGCGCTGCAATTCAGTGAGTGTGAATTCGGGGGGCAAAAGTTCAAATACCACCGGGCGATATTTCAGCTTGGCGCGCAGCCGGGCGATCGCGGTGGCGAGAATCCGCCGGTGATCGAAGCGCATGGCAACGCCGAGCATGGGAAGCGACTCTCGCGTCAGCGCCGCCGGGCGGCCGTCGCGCCGCGCCTCCTCGACCAGTCCGGCTTCGTAGAGCAGCTCGTAACGGTCGAGCACGCGTTCCTCGTCCCACTGCGCGCCCTCGGCGCCGAAATACAGCTTGACGCGATCCTTGCGGCTGAGCGCCCTTGTACTGTCCGGTTGCTCGGACTGTGTCGCCCAGTTCGTGAGTTCGGGAAAGATCGCGGCCTCGATGATGCCGGGCCGCGCTTCGCGCCAGTCTTCCCACGGGAAAAAGCGGTACCAGGGCTCGAAGGTGGCACCGGGCGCACGCGAGGCATTATCGGCGGCACGGGTCAGCGCGAGGTAACCGATCGAGGCGACATGGGCATCGGTGTCGCCGGCCTGGGTATGTCGGCCGCGATCGCCGAACGTATAGAGCTGCTCGACATATCCCAGCCGCAACCCGGCCTGTTCTTCCACCCAGGCGCGCAGCCCGATCTCGAAGGTACGGTGCGACACCGCGTCGAACGGGCCGAACGGAAGTCCGGCGAGTTTGTCGCCATCGCCGGCGGACGCGGTGAGGATCAGGGGCTCGTTGCCCTCGATGGCGACGATGGCGGCGGTCAGCCCGATTTCGATCGGCGTCAGCAGCTTCTCGCTCATCTGGCGCCGTTTGCGAGCATCATTCGAGATCGACGCGGAACGGCCGGCCTTCGACCAGCATGCTGCCCGGGCCCATTTCGTCGAGCGCGCGCAGCATCCGGCCCTCGCGCCCCAACGCCCGGTCCGCCAGGCTGACGATCAGCCGGTTCGGCGACGCGATCGGGGAGGCGGCGCGGATTTGCCGCGCGATCGAAATCTCGTCGCGATGCGGATTGAGCATGCAGGCGGCGGCGAAGGCGCTCGCGGTCGAGCGGCTGATGCCGGCGTAGCAGTGAACCACCAGCGGCGCGCTGCGATCCCAGCCGCGCACGAAATTCAGCACCTGCTCGATATGCGTATCCGACGGCGCCAGGAAACCGTCCATTTGCTCGGTGATGTCATCCATCTGGACTCTGAGATGATTGGCCTCGAGCACCGACTCCGGCCGCTGCACCTGCGCGACATTGGCCATCACGGTCAGGACATGGCTGGCGCCGGTGGCCTTGACGGTGTCGGAGAGTGCGGCGAGCGAGCAAACGTGAATCATGGCGGTCCTTCTGGTCGTGACGATTATAGTACGACCTGCGTAGGGTGGGCAAAGGCGCACTTCGCGCCGTGCCCACCATCGATCAATCTC
>CALROE020000660.1:0-3009 GCA_943369715.1 Bradyrhizobium ivorense | reverse complement strand
TGGTCACGTCGAGCGCAAGACTCTCGGCCTTGCCGCCCGCGCTGCGGATTTCCTGCGCGGCCTCGGCCGCCGCCGTCTCGTTCATGTCGAGCAGCACCACCCGCGCGCCCTCTTTGGCGTAGCCCGCCGCGATCGCGCGTCCGATTCCGGAGGCGGCTCCCGTGACGACCGCGATGTGGTTCGAAAGAAGGGGCATGGGGTTTCCTCGGTGTTTTTGGTTTTGAATGGCTACAAACTAATTCAAATTGATCGACGCGGAAACGGAAAGCTTTACCGGTGCATTGTATCCATTCGCTCCGGTGCAGCACCATGGATAGCAAGTCAGGCGAATGGCAGCTCGAAATCGAGCGGATCTGGCAGGCGGGCGCGCCTGACTGGCGCGAAGCCGCGCGCCTCGCCGACGTGATGGCGCGGACCGGCGCCGAGGCGCTGCTGCGGCAGGCGGCCACCCAGGCGCTGCCGATCCTGCGTCACGCCGCGGCGGCAACCGCCGACCCCGCCATCACCGACGCGGCGCGGCGCCGCCTCGGCGTCATCCGCGAGGCCCTGCATACGCTGACCACCCCGAAATTCGGCCGGCGCGATATCCCCTTGCCGACGCTGACGCCGCAGCAGCGTCATCGCCAGCTGCTCGGCCTGCCGCTCGATCGCCGGCTGTCGGCGCCGGAAATCCACCGCGCCTGGAAGAGCGCCGCGAGGACCGCGCATCCCGACGCCGGCGGCAGTGAGCAGGCCTTTCTGGCGCTGTCGGCGGCGCGCGAGGCGCTGATCAGCGAAGTGCGATTCAGGGTGTAGGACGGGCAACGCGCGCGCGAGCCGCCATTTCGTGTAACGGGCGATGGTGGGCACGGCGCGGCGCGCGCGTGCCCACCCGATCCGCCGATCGAACGGTTCTCAGAGCTTGCAGACGCCCTTCTTCAGCAACCGGTTCTTGACGGCCAGCGCGGTGCCGAACGTCGCCACCCGCTTGCTGACGACCGTGTAATTCGACGGGAACGGCTTGGTCGGTACGCTCTCGTCCCAGATCTGGCAGACGCCGGTGCCTTGCCAGCGGATCAGATGAAAGGCGGCTTCCGCCGGGCTGGTGGCGGCCAGCGCGGCGAGGCCAAGTCCGGCAGCGGTGCAAACGGCAAAAATTCGACGCATGATCGTCTCCCCTGTGAGAAATATCTTGTCCCCGCCGATGACAGAACCGGAGGAGGTTCGGCGCCCGGGTGGAATTTCCCGGACGATGACAACTGCACTGGCCGGGGATGCCGGGCCTTGACGAAGGTCAATGACGGTTGCGTTCAACCCGGTGCGATGGCCGCTATGTCGGAATGCCGACGAAAAGGAATGGGCACGGCGCTGTGCGCGCGTGCCCACCTTTTCCGCCGATCGAACTGTTGTCTCTAGAGCTTGCAGGCGCCCTTCTTCATCATGCCGTCCTTGACCGCCAGCGCGGCGGCGAAGGTCGGCACCGGCTTGCTGACCGTCTTGTAGTTGGACGGGAACGGTTTGGTGGGGACGCTCGCGTCCCAGATCTGGCAGACCCCGGTGCCTTCCCAGCGGATCAGGTGGAAGGCGGCGTCCGCGGGGGTGGTGACGGCCAGCGCGGTCAGGCCGAGGCCGGCGGCGGCGCAAAGGGCGTAAATTCGACGCATGCTACAATGTCTCCCTGGGAAAAAGGTTTGTCCCGCCTCCCGCGAGGTGATCGGGGAGGGCGGCGCCGGGGCTTGGGCGCCCGGACATGGGTGAGTGTCGGAAGCCGGCGGGAAGGTTCAACGCGGGAAGGCGCGGCGGCGGGCGAGGCCCGGGGTGCGAATAGGCTTTTTCCACCCGGCTGATAGGCTAGAGTCGACGAAGCGCGACTCAATCCGCACCGCAACGCCTGCTCACGACATCCCGGGAACCAGACTCATGAAAATCTCATCCGTCCTTCGCATCGCGCTGCTGGCGCTGACGGCCTTCGCCGGCACCGCCCTGTCCTCCGCCTCGCATGCCGACGAGGGCACCGTGCAGCTGACGATCTACAAGGCGGGCTGGGTGATCGGCGGCTCCGGCGGCAGCGGTTCGCTGAATTTTCGCGGCCGCAGCTACGCGCTGTCGGCCGGCGGCCTCGACTACGGCCTGGTGTTCGGCGGCTCGAAGACGGTGCTGCGCGGCCGCGTCAGCAACATCAACCGCCCCTCCGACGTCGCCGGCGTCTATGGCGCGGCCGGCGCCGGCCTCGCGGTCGGCGGCGGCGCCCGCGCCATCGTGCTGACCAACCAGAAGGGCGCGGTGCTGGAACTGTCGGGCCGCCAGGTCGGCCTGATGGCGAATGTCGATCTCAGCGGGCTGGCGATCACGCTGAAGTAGGTTTGTCGGGTGGGTTAGCGAAGTCGCAGCCCGCCATACGCACCACTCCATCAACGTCATTGCGAGCCAACGGGTCGCGCGAATGCGCGCCCGATGACAGGCTCCGCGAAGCAATCCATCTTCTTCCTTTGCGTGGCAAAGATGGATTGCTTCGTCGCATCCGCCTTCGCCCGAAGGCGGGCTTCGGCGGACAAGAGTGCTCCTCGCAATGACGCCGTAGCCCGGATGGAGCCAGCGGTCGGCGCGTCAGCGCCGAGCCGGTGGCGCAATCCGGGAACGGTGCGCGAGTGGCCCCGGATTTCGCAAGGGCTCCTTCCGGGCTACGGGACTGACGCTCGCCCCACGAGCTGTTAGCGGCGAATCCAGATCTTCTCGCCGGTCAGCGGGTTGATCCCGTAAGTTGGGCGATCCTCCTCGTCGATGTCGTCGGGATCGGGATATTGCGGAGGCACATCGCCGCGTGTCGCAACCACACGCGGGTAACGGACCTTCATCACCTTTGTGCCCTTTGCTTTCAGGCTCACGCGAAAGTGCCAGTCGTCGCCGTAGTCGAACAGAAACATCATGGTGTGGCCGATCTCCGGAAACGCCTGTGCGATCCTGGTCTTCTTGACACTCCCGACGCCCGGTGCGGCATCGCCCATATCGGTGAACAATTCGTATTGCGGA
>CALROE020000659.1:0-3013 GCA_943369715.1 Bradyrhizobium ivorense | reverse complement strand
GCTGAAGGCGAACGGAGCGGTGGGATCGTAGCGGTCCCGGGCGCTGAGGCGGGTATTCTGAACGCGGGCGCCGTAGGAAACGTCGGTGGTGGGCAACAGGCCGATGGTGTGCTGCCAATAGCCGGCCAGGGTCTGCTGCGACAGGTCGTAGCGGTGGATGGACGGAACGCCCTTGAAGGCCCCACGATCCTGGCTGAAGGTCGCGTCGTAATAATCGATGCCGGTCAGAATCGATGAGGGAAGTCCTGCTATCGTATGCTTGAGGCTCAGCCGGGGCGTGATCGACCACGTCAGCAACTGCGCATCGACATAGGTGGAAGCAAAACTCGGAAGCGGCGAGGTGCCGAAAAATCCAGCCTGCTGCTTCTTGTCCCGCACGCCGCCGTCGACGATCAGGTCGACGCCGTTCATCAGGGTCTTGGTGAAGCCGGCAGTGGCGTTGGCGCCCTGCTGGCTGCCATAGTCGAACGGGGTAGCGGTGCCGCGCCGGTTGGTAGCGAGTTCATCGAGTCCGATCGAGGGATCGACCAGGCGGCCACCCGGAAAACCCAGCTTCTGGTCGTCGCCCGAAAGGGTCACGAACGCGGTGAGACCCGGCGTGGTGTAATTGAGGTTGCCGACGCCGTTGCGCTGGTCGAGCGCGTTGTTGACGCGGTAGCCGTCGGACTTGATGCCGTTGCCGTAGAACGACGTCGACCACGGGCCGTAATTGGTCGCGGCCGAAACCGAGGCCATGCGCGAATTGAACGAGCCGACGCCGGCCTCGGCGCGCATCTTGACCGGTGGGCCGCCGACGCCGTTCTTCAGCACGATGTTGATGACGCCGCCGACGGCATTGTCGCCGTACAGTACCGCGCCGCTGTTGCCGCGGGTGATTTCGATGCGCTCGATCGAATCGCGCGGAATGGTCGAAAAATCGACCCCGGCCATATCGATGTCGTTGACCCTGCGGCCGTTGATCAGCACCAGGCTGTTGGAGGTCGCAAAGGCGCCGAATCCCCTGATGTCGACGCTGGTCTTCACGCCGTTGACGCCGCCATACAGACTGGTCAGCTGAACGCCGGGCGTCTGCGCGATGATTTCCTGCACGGTCTGCGCCGGAGAGTGCGCGATATCGTCTGCCGTGATGACAGACGTCGATGCGCCGACGATTCCGCTGAACTGCCTGACGGCCGTGACATTGGTCGCGGCTGCGCCGCCTGATGGCGCGGCGTTCGGCCGGCTGGTGGGTGTTGCGCTCGGCGCCACGCGGCGCGAGCCTTGCTCCTGCTCGATCTTGGGCTTTGCGCGGGTGCGGTTTTCGTCCGGCGAGGTGATCTCGATCGGCGGCAGCGCCTGGGCGAACTGCTGCGCCCTCGCGGCCGAAACACCGAACAGGGCAGGTACGAGGAAAGTTGTGGCAAGCAAACAGGTGCGACGCCGCTGGGCGGCTGTGGCGAAGATGGCAGACATGGTTCAACCTCGGTATGACGTCAGTGGCACGTCACAGCGAACCAAGTCTCACCATGGTGCTCGCGCACCACTGATGAAGCTAATGTCTGTACTCCCCGACCGACATCTTCGCGTGTGACCACGGCTGACGGCAGGTCTCCTGGCTCGCGGGTCGATACCTTGCGTCGCCTTCCCAGGACCGAGATTCCCAGTGGCATATGACGAAAGATTCACCGCTTACAGTTGCGGGGGCAGCCGCGGCATTGGGGAAGTTTCCCCGCACCGCATTCCCTTTTGATCCCCAAGCAGGGAACCGTCGAGGATTATGGTAGAAGTTTGTCAAACTCCGAGTCAATGCCCTGAGGGGATGCGCGCCTCCTGCACTGGACGAGTGCGCTATTTTTGTCGCATGCGCCCTGTTGCCTGGCCTGAAATCATGTATCAGCACGGCGCGGGTGTTTGAGGGATGTCGATGAGTGTCGGGGACGCCGTGGTGAGCGCGGATATCGGGGCCGGGCGGCGCGTCAGCGTGACGATGGCGCTGGTCGCGCTCGTCGTGCTGCTGGTGCTGGTCTCGCTCGGCGTAGGCGCGGTCCGGCTGTCGCCGCTGGCCGTGATCGAGGCCCTGTTCGGCGGCGGCAGCGATGTGGCGCAGGTGATCGTGCGCGAGATCAGGCTGCCGCGCACCATTCTGGGGTTTGCGATCGGCGCGATCCTCGGACTGTCGGGTGCGGCGCTGCAGGGGCTGCTGCGCAACCCGCTGGCGTCGCCGTCGCTGTTCGGCGCGCCGCAATCGGCGGCGTTCGGCGCGGTTCTGGTGATCGCGCTCGGGCTCGCCGACGTGCGTTCCTACGCGCTGCCAGTCGCGGCCATCGCGATGGCCTTTGCCTCGGTGTTCGTGCTGCTGGCGATCGCCGGCCGCAATGCGGGGTTGCTGATTCTTATTCTCGCCGGCCTCGCCATCTCCAGCCTTGCGGGGGCCGCGACCGCGCTGGTGATGAACCTCTCCAGCAATCCCTTCGTGGTGCTGGAAATCGCCTTCTGGCTGCTCGGCTCGCTGGAGGACCGCAGCTTTCGCCACGTCATGCTGGCGCTGCCCTTCATCGTCGCGGGCGCGATCATCCTGTGGAGCCAGCGCAACGCCTTTCGCGCGCTCAGCCTCGGTGAGGAGACCGCGCAGAGCCTCGGCGTCGATGTCGGCCGTCTCAGGCTGGTGGTGATCACGGGCACGGCGCTCGGCGTCGGCGGGGCGGTCGCGGTCACCGGCACCATCGGCTTCATCGGCCTGGTGGCGCCACATCTGATGCGGCCCCTGATCGGCCACGATCCGGCGCGGCTGTTGGTGCCGAGCGCGCTCACCGGCGCGGCGCTGCTGCTGGCCGCCGATATCGCGGTGCGCATCATTCCCTCGACCAGCGATATCAAGGTCGGCGTGCTGACCTCGATCATCGGCGTGCCGTTCTTCCTCTATCTGATCCGGCGCGAGCGCCGCGCGCTCGGCGGAGGCGTGGCATGAGCGCCTTCCTCACCGCGCAGGGGCTCAACGTCGAACTGGCCGGCCGGCTGGTGCTGAACGATATCT
>CALROE020000658.1:0-3013 GCA_943369715.1 Bradyrhizobium ivorense | reverse complement strand
CGAAGCAGATGGCGGCGTGAGTGTTTGCGCTTGGGAGTGCGAAGCGCGTTGCTCACCACCCCCACGACTGTCTTCGCCCGGCTTGACCGGGCGACCCAGTACTCCGAGACAGCTGAGCTAAAGCCGTGAAGCCGCGGCGTACGGGGTCCCCCGCTTTCGCGGAGGACGATGACTGAAGATGTTGCGGGCAGTAGCCCCTATCCCACGCAAGCGGAGCGAACGAGTGCAGGCAACCATCATCGACGAGCTTTGCGCCGCGTTCGATCCGGCAACGGTGCTGACCGGCGGCGACATCGACGCGCGCTATCACACCGACATGGCCGGCATTGCGGTGGCGCCGCCGCTCGCGGTGGTGCGGCCGCGCACGACGGAAGAGGTCTCGCAATTCCTGCAGATGTGTCACCGGGCGCGCGTGCCGGTCACGACACAGGGCGGCATGACCGGACTGGTGCGCGCCACGATGCCGGCGCCGGGCGAAATCGTGCTGTCGACGGAACGCATGAACGCGATCGAGGAGGTCGATACCGGCGGCGGGGTCGTCATCACCCAGACCGGCGTGCCGTTGCAGCGTCTGCAAGAGCGCGTCGAGCAGGACGGCTTCATGTTTCCGCTCGATCTGGGCGCGCGGGGCAGTTGCACCATCGGCGGCAATATCTCCACCAATGCCGGCGGCAACCGGGTGATCCGCTACGGCATGACCCGCGATCTCGTGCTCGGTCTCGAAGCCGTGCTGGCCGACGGCACCATCCTCAAGGGGGTGCGCAAATACATCAAGAACAACACCGGCATCGACCTCAAGCAATTGTTCGTCGGCACCGAGGGAACGCTCGGCGTGGTCACCCGCGCCGCCTTGCGGATTTTCCCTGCGCCGGTGGAGCAGCAGGTGGCGCTGTGCGCGCTGCCAAGCTTCGATGCGGTCCGCGCCTTGCTGACGCTGACGCGCGCGCGACTCGGCGGCGACCTCACCGCGTTCGAGGTGATGTGGAACAATTATTATCGCCTCACCACCGAGCTGGTAAAAGGCGTCGCCGCGCCACTCGCTACCAACTATCCGTTCTACGTTCTGCTGGAATCCTCCGGCAGCGATGCCGGGCGTATCCGCGGCGATCTCGAACAATTGCTCGAGCAGGCGCTGGACGACGAGATCATCCTCGATGCCACGATTGCGAGCTCAGGGGCGGCGGCCGCGGCGATCTGGCGGATCCGCGACTCCTCGGTCGAACTCGGCCGCGCGCTCGGTCCCGGTGTCGGTTTCGACATCAGCCTTGCCATCGACAGGATGGAGGCCTTCGCGGTCGCCGTCGACAAGGGCATGAAGACGATTCACAGGGACGCCTACGCGATCGTGTTCGGCCATGCCGGCGACGGCAATTTGCACGTCAGCGCCAAGTACCCGCCGCCGGCCGACAAATACGACGCGGTCTCGAAGCTGGTGTACGGCATCACAGGCGATTTCGGAGGCTCGATCTCGGCCGAGCACGGCATCGGCATCCTGAAGCGGCCATACCTGAAACTCAGCCGCACCGCCGAGGAGATCGAGACCATGCGCACGCTAAAGCGCGCACTCGATCCGCATCACATTCTCAATCCCGGGCGTATTTTTACGATGTGAAGGAATTGGCGGTGCGTATCTGGCGCTATGCGCGCCACGCCCACAACTGTCATCGCCCGGCCCTTGACCGGGCGACCCAGTACTCCGAGAAGCCTGAGATGGAGCCGTGTAGCCGCGGCGCACTGGGTCCCCCGCTTTCGCGGAGGACGACAACTGAAGGCGTTGCGGGAGGCGTGCGCCTCTCGCCCGTCTACGCCATCTGCTTCAACGCTCGCTCCAGCAGCTCCAGCCGGTCCTGACCCCAAAAGATCTCGCCAGATGGCAGCACGTAGCTCGGCGCGCCGAACACGCCCGTCGCCAGCGCGTCCTGGGTGTATTGCTCGTGCAGCGCGTCGAGTTCGGCATCGGACGGGCCGCCGGCGCGCAAGCTCGCGGCATCGAGACCGGCACGCCCCGCCGCGGATGCTACGTGAGCGGGATCTTCGAGCGTTTCCTCGCGTTCCCACACCGCGCGGCCCAGCTCTGTCGCCAGCCGGTGGGCGTCCTCGCCTTTCAGCTTGGCGGCGATCACCAGCCGAGTCGCCACGGTGTCGTTGCAGGGAAAACCCTTGGGCTCGAGGGTCAGGGGAACGTCCCGCACCTCGCGCCAGCGCTTCAACTCCATCATCCGATACGCGCGCCGCTGCGGCGAGCGTTTTGGCAGCGGCAGTCCACCGGTCTGCTCGAAGATCGGCCCGAACTTGCAGGGCTTGATGTTGACGGTGACGTTGTTGCGCCGGGCGATCTCGGCGAACGGCGCGCTGCCGAGATAGGTCCAGGGCGACGTCAGGGTCATGTAGTAGTCGACGGTGATGGTCATGCCGCCGCCTGCTCGCGCGGCTGGGTGATCGCGATGTGCTGGCAATGCGCCAGCGGCGTCGTGCCGTTGGCGACCACCAGGGCGTCAAGCTCAACGAAGCGGTGGCCCTTCTTGTCGTAATTTCCGGTGACTTTCGCCCGCGCGGTCAATTCATCGCCGATCGCGGCCGCCGACAGCAGTTGCATCCTGGTGCCGACATGGATCCATGGCCCCATGATGGCGTTGTCGACCAGCACCTTGTTCATGACCCGCGGCAGCAGGCCGGGATGACCGAGCCCTTCTCGCATGTAGATCGCTTCGGTTTCACGAATATCCGCCAGATATTCTCTTGCCGCATCGGCATCCCAGGCGCGCGGCACGGCACCGAGCCATTTGCCGAGGGCATAGGACTCCGCATTCACCGGCTTGCGTTCGGCTACTGCCGCGACCTCGACATAATCGGAAAGCGAAAATGGCGGCGCTGCCGCCGGCAGCGATGCCGTGCCGGTCGCGCAAAGCGCGCCACGGCTCCTGACCTCGATCGACAGCACGCCGTTGTTTTCCTCAGCCGTGACATCGGCCTGTTCACCATCATAGACCGGCTTGGTGAAACGCGCGTCGAT
>CALROE020000657.1:0-3021 GCA_943369715.1 Bradyrhizobium ivorense | reverse complement strand
GGGCTGCATCTCGCATGCGGTGCATGTCGACTGCCAGAATCCGCTTCGGCTGTTCTTCTTCGAGCAATGGGCCGATGAAGCCGCCTTGCGCACCCACTTCGCGGTCGAGGGATCGCGCGAGTTCGTGAGAGCTCTCAAGGGACGGATCGTGGAGACCACGGGGACGCAGATCTACAGTGCGGTGGCGATTGCGAGGTAGGTCGTCCCCCGAAACAACCACGGCCCCTGCCAGGGGAGCTGGCAGGGGCCGCGTTGGAACACTTCTTCGCGCCTAGGTTCGCAATGAAGTGTGGGAGCTCTTGAAGATCAGAACGGCAGCAGGATGTCCGTGACCTGCTGGCCGTAGCGCGGCTGCTGGACGTCGGTGATCTGGCCGCGGCCGCCATAGGCGATGCGGGCCTGCGCGATCTTGCTTGAATCGATGGTGTTGTCGCTCTGGATGTCCTCCGGGCGGACGATGCCGGCGACGATCAGTTCCCGGATTTCGAAATTGACCCGGATCTCCTGCTTGCCCTCGACCACGAGATTGCCGTTCGGCAGCAATTGCGTGACCACGGCGGCGACGCTGGTCTGCAGGTTTTCCTGCCGCACCACTGACCCCTTGCCGTCATAGGAGCCGGCGGATTCGGTGACCAGGATTTTTCCGGGCATCACCTTGGCGGCGTCGCCGGTCAACAGCTTGGAGCCGGCGAAATCGGTGATGCCGGAATCCTCCTTGGAGGTGCGGCTGCGCTGGCTTTCATTGGCCATGTTGGCCTTGTCGGTGAAATTCACGGTGATGGTGAGAATGTCGCCGATCCTGGCCGCGCGCTGATCCTTGAAGAAGGCGCGGCTGCCGTTGCGCCACAGGGAGTTGGCGTTGTAGGAGGCGGTCTCCGGCTTCGGCATCGGCATCTGCACCGGCTTGTAGCCCGGCTGTGCCGTCGGATTCTCGATCGCAGACAGTTTCGGCTTTTCGCCGATCTGCGACAGCCGGTCGAACGAGGAACAGCCGCTGGCAAGCGCTGCGGTCATCAGCAACGCGCCGGTCAGGATCAGGCGGGGGATACGGGAAGCGTACATTACCATTACTCGGCTTTTGGAGACACGGTTGAAGCGGCGTTCGCGATCGCAACCAGCGTTGCGGCCTGGCTCGACTGAATCGATGAAGTGGCGTCGGAAACGTCCGGCGCGCGTGGCGGCTGTTGTGCCGGTCCCGTGATCGAAACCTGGCCGCGGCCGATGACGACGCCGGTCACGATGCGCTTGGACTGCAGGTTCATCACGCTGACGACGTCGCCTTCGGTGCCGCCCTCCAGCGCCTTGCCGCGAATGGTGAGATGGAGTCCGGCCGCCTGGTAGATCAGGACGACGGCCTGGTCCTTCAGCACCAGATCCGGCCTGGCGAGATCGGCGGTCTTCAACGCCTGGCCGACGCGCAGCTGCCTGCGGGCCTGCATGCCGACCGCGCGGTCGCGGGCGGCGAGGTCGTTGCCGACTTCGGCCTTGGGGCGGCGCTCGACCACCACGTCGGAGGATTTGATCACCTCGTTGCGCTCGACGCCGCGCGCCAGGATGGCGGCTTCGACGGTCTCGATCGCGGTGCCGGTGAAGCGCAGTTTCGTGGGGGCGGCCGCGGCGGTTTCGTTTGCGATTTCGAAGGTCACGTCATAGCGGTTGCTGCGGGGGTCGAACCGGGTCGCGACCGCCTGCATGGCGCCGGTGTTGGAGGCCTCCAGCCGCAGGTCCTGCACGTCGCGGTCGAAGGTGAGGCTGAGGTTGGCGGCATCGCCAAGGCCGTTCTTGTGCTGCAGCGCGCGAGCGATCGAAGCCTCGATGTCCTTGCTCTCGAGCGTGCGGGCCAGCCGCGTGATCGAAATTTCCTGAAGGTTGCGGGTCACGACGCCGATCACCTGATGCGCGCGCAACGCGGTCAGTACCCGGTCCACCGGCATCGTGCCGGTGGTGCCGAGATCCGGCGCGCGATAGATCGCGATCTGCGCCGCCGGGCCGGCATTGTCGATGACGTCGCCGATCCGCACCAGATCGCCCGACACCGTGACGTGGGCGCGCAGCACCGGTGCGGCGATCATGTCGTCGCGGGTTTGCGCCGATACGGTCGCGGAGGTGGCCGCGAGCAGGGCGAAGGCGAGTGAGAGCGAGCGAAACATCATCATCATCTCCCTCAGCGGAACATGTTGGCGGTGGACTGCATCATCTGGTCGGCGGCGCTGACCACCTTGGCGTTCATCTCGTAGGCGCGCTGTGCCGAGATCAGGTCGGAAATTTCGGTGACCACTTCGACGTTGGCCTGTTCGAGGTTGGACTGCCGAATGTCGCCAAAGCCGTCGGCATTGGCGATGCCGTCCTGCGGCGTGCCGGAGGCCGGGGTATCGGTGAACAGATTGTCGCCGATCGGCTGCAGGCCGGCCTTGTTGATGAAGCGGGTCAGGCCGATCTGGCCGACCGTGACAGGCGTGGTCGATCCCGGCAGCACCACCGAGACCTGGCCCTGCATGTTGATGGTGAGGCCGGACGAATTCTGCGGAATGGTGATGGTCGGCTGCACCGGATTGCCCTGCGAGGTGACGATGCGGCCCTGCGCATCCATCTGGAACGAGCCGTCGCGGGTGTAGGCGTAGGTGCCGTCGGGAACCTGGATCTTGAAGAAGCCCTCGCCGCGGACCGCGACGTCGAGTTCGTTGCCGGTCGGCGCCAGCGTGCCCTGGCCCATCAGCCGCGGCGTGCCGACGGTCTTGACGCCGCCGCCGATGTCGACGCCGACGGGCAAAATGGTGCCCTGGTCGGAAGCCTGCGCGCCGACCCGGCGGACGTGGTCATAGATCAGGTCCTGGAACGCGGCGCGCTGCTTCTTGTAGCCGGTGGTGCGCATGTTGGCGATGTTGTTGGAGATCACCTGAACGTTGAGTTCCTGTGCCATCATTCCGGTCGCTGCGGTGTACATAGCGCGCATGGAATCAATCCTCTCTTATGCCGGAACGTCGGCGAGTCGCTCGATGGCGGTCTTGCGCAGGTCGCCCT
>CALROE020000656.1:0-3035 GCA_943369715.1 Bradyrhizobium ivorense | reverse complement strand
CGGCGGCGGCACGTAGATCACGCTGGCGTTGGCGCCGGTCCTGTCACGGGCCTCGGCCACGGTGTCGAACACCGGCAGGCCGAGATGCACCGCACCGCCTTTGCCCGGCGAGGTGCCGCCCACCATCTGGGTGCCGTACGCGATCGCCGCTTCGGAATGAAACGTGCCGTTCTTGCCGGTAAAGCCCTGGCAAATGACTTTTGTGTTCTTGTCGATCAGGATGGACATGTCTGGATTTGCTTTCGCGGACGGCGGGTCAAAGGGATCAGTGGATGCGCCGGTAAACGCCGGTGAGCACGTCGGCCCATCCTTCCGCGTCAGGCGAGAACTGGATTTTCATGCTGTAGCTGTTGTCGTCGATGATTTCATAGACATGGCGGGCATTGCCGCGCAGCGAGCCGCGCACCAGGATCAGGGTCGTGCCGGTCCAGCCGCCGGAGGCCGGCGACGGCGGGTAGTAGCCGAGCGAGTCGTGCCAGAACAGTTTGTAGAGCCGGTCTTCGCGGTCCCAGGTGAACACGCCATGCGTCGCGAAGGTTTCCTGCCCGTCGCGGGTCTGGCGGGTGTCCTGGATCAGGTAGAAGCCGTTCAGATCGATGCGCGCCGTAACGTGCGACGCAGCAGTTCCACCCGCGGTCCAGCGCGACGGGTACACCATCTCCTCGCCGGTCCATTCGCCCGCGAACGCGGCGAGCCTGCGATGCTCTTCCAGCGGCGTCGGTGCGGCGAGATGGTCCTGGGCCATCGGGTCAGGTTCCCTTTACGGCCTTGACGATTTTCTGCGCGGAGTCGTCGAGGTTATCGCCGGTCAGCACATTGAGGCCGGAGTCGGCGATAATCTTCTTGCCCGCCTCGACGTTGGTGCCTTCCAGCCGCACCACCAGCGGCACTTTCAGCCCGACTTCCTTCACCGCGGCCACCACGCCTTCGGCGATGACGTCGCATTTCATGATCCCGCCGAAGATGTTGATCAGGATGCCCTTCACGTTGGGATCGGCAGTGATGATCTTGAACGCCGCGGCAACCTTGGTCTTGTCGGCGCCGCCGCCGACATCAAGGAAGTTCGCCGGCGCCAGCCCGTAGAGCTTGATGATGTCCATGGTCGCCATGGCGAGGCCGGCGCCGTTCACCATGCAGCCGATGGTGCCGTCCAGCGTGATATAATTGAGATCGTATTTCGACGCCTCGATTTCCTTAGTGTCTTCCTCGGTCTCGTCGCGCAGCGCCACGACTTCGGGGTGCCTGTACAGCGCGTTGCTGTCGAACGACACCTTGGCGTCGAGCACGCGCAGGTCACCGTGCTTGGTTACGACCAGCGGATTGATTTCCAGCATCGACATGTCCTTGGTGACGAAAGCGGTATAAAGCTGCGTCACCAGTTTTCCCGCCTGCTTGGCGAGATCGCCGGAAAGGCCCAGCGCTTTTGCGACTGTGCGGCCGTGGTGGCCCATGATGCCGGTGGCAGGATCGACCGAGAAGGTAATGATCTTCTCGGGATTGTTATGTGCGACGTCCTCGATGTTGACGCCGCCCTCGGTGGAAACCACGAACGACACCTTGGCGGTTTCGCGGTCGACCAGGATCGACAGGTAGAACTCCTTGTCGATCTCGGAGCCTTCCTCGATGTAGAGCCGGTTGACCTGCTTGCCGGCCGGGCCGGTCTGCTCCGTGACCAGCGTCGCGCCCAGCATCTGCCTGACGAATTGATTGACGTCGGCGGCCGATTTGGTGACGCGGACACCGCCCTTGTCGCCGGCGGAGGCTTCCTTGAACCTGCCCTTGCCGCGGCCGCCGGCATGGATCTGGCTCTTCACCACCCAGACCGGACCGCCGAGTTCATCGGTGGCGAGGTCGGCGTCCGACGCCTTGAGAATGGCGACCCCACGAGGAACGTTCACACCGAATTCGCGGAGCAGCGCCTTGGCCTGATATTCATGGATGTTCATCTGGACGTTCCCCGAACCCTCGTGCGGTGAATCTGGAATTCACCCGCTTTTTGCCATCTGGCATACCATATACCACAACCGCTGCAAATCCAGAATGCCTCGGAATTTCCGGCACCTTGTTGCGCCTGTTTCCGGGGTCCGCATTCGAGCGAACCCCGGACAATCCAGACGGGATCAGCGGCCGAGCAGATCCGGCGCGATCTTCTTGCAGGCATCGACCAGACCCTGCACCGCGCCGACCGACTTGTCGAAGGCTTCGCGGTCCTTGCCGGCCAGCTCGATCTCGACAATACGCTCGACACCCTTCGATCCGATGACAACGGGCACGCCGACATACATGTCCTTCACGCCGTATTCGCCGTTGAGATAGGCCGCGCAGGGCAGCACGCGCTTCTTGTCGCGCAGATAGCTCTCGGCCATGGCGATCGCGGAAGCGGCCGGGGCGTAGAACGCCGAGCCGGTCTTCAGGAGGTTGACGATCTCGGCACCGCCATTGCGGGTACGGTCGACGATCTCGTCGATCCGCGCCTGCGAGGTCCAGCCCATCTTGACCAGATCGGGCAGGGGAATGCCGGCCACGGTGGAGTACTTCACCAGCGGCACCATGGTGTCACCATGGCCGCCCAGCACGAAGGCGGTGACGTCCTCGACCGAGACGTTGAACTCGTCGGCCAGGAAATAGCGGAAGCGCGAGGAATCCAGCACGCCGGCCATGCCCACCACCTTCTTGTGCGGCATGCCCGAGGCCTTCTGCAGCGCCCACACCATGGCGTCGAGCGGGTTGGTGATGCAGATGACGAAGGCGTCGGGCGCGTATTTCTTGATGCCGGCGCCGACCTGCTCCATCACCTTGAGATTGATGCTGAGGAGATCATCGCGGCTCATGCCGGGCTTGCGCGGCACGCCGGCGGTGACGATGCAGACCTTGGCGTTGTCGAGCGCCTCATAGGAATTGGCGCCGGTGAAATGCGCATCGAAACCGTCGACCGGCGAGGATTGCGCGATATCGAGCGACTTGCCCTGCGGCACGCCCTCGGCGATGTCGAACATCACGACGTCGCCCAGCTCTTTCAGGCCGATGAGATGAGC
>CALROE020000655.1:0-3038 GCA_943369715.1 Bradyrhizobium ivorense | reverse complement strand
CGCATCAAGATCCTGGCAACGCTCGGCCCCGCCTCTTCCGACAGCGCAATGATCCGCAAGCTGTTCGAGGCCGGCGCCGACCTGTTCCGCATCAATATGAGCCACACCTCGCATGACACCATGCGCGAACTGGTGAAGACCATTCGCAATGTCGAAAGCAGCTATGGCCGCCCGATCGGCATCCTGGTCGATCTTCAGGGACCCAAGCTCCGCCTCGGATCGTTCGCCGACGGCGCGATCCAGCTCAAGAACGGCGAGAGCTTCGTGCTCGATTCCGACAAGACGCCGGGCGACAACACCCGCGTCCATCTTCCGCACCCGGAAATCCTGGCCGCATTGCGGCCGGGCCATGCGCTGCTGCTCGATGACGGCAAGGTGCGGCTCATCATGGAGGAGAACTCGCCGGAGCGCGCCGTCACCCGCGTCGTGATCGGCGGCCGGATGTCGGACCGCAAGGGCGTCAGCCTGCCCGACACCGACCTGCCGGTTTCGGCGATGACGCCGAAGGATCGCGCCGATCTCGAAGCAGCCGTGGTGACCGGAATCGACTGGGTCGCGCTGTCGTTCGTGCAGCGCGCCGAGGACGTCATCGAGGCCAAGAAGATGATCCGCGGCCGCGCCGCCGTGATGGCCAAGATCGAAAAGCCGCAGGCGATCGACCGGCTGCCCGAAATCATCGAGGCCTCCGACGCGCTGATGGTGGCGCGCGGCGATCTCGGCGTCGAACTGCCGCTGGAACGGGTGCCGAGCCTGCAGAAACAGATGACCCGGATGGCGCGGCGCGCCGGCAAGCCGGTGGTGGTGGCAACGCAAATGCTGGAATCGATGATCCAGAGCCCGGTGCCGACCCGCGCCGAGGTTTCCGACGTCGCCACCGCGGTCTATGAAGGCGCCGACGCCATCATGCTGTCGGCGGAATCGGCGGCCGGCAAGTTTCCGGTCGAGGCGGTCTCGACCATGAACCGGATCGGCGAGGAAGTGGAGCGCGACCCGACCTATCGCGGCGTGCTCAACGCGCAGCGCGCCGAGCCGGAGCCGACCGTCGGCGACGCCATTGCCGATGCCGCGCGGCAGATCGCCGAAACGCTGGACCTGTCCGCGATCATCTGCTGGACCAGTTCGGGCTCGACCGCGCTGCGCGTCGCGCGCGAGCGGCCGAAGCCGCCGGTGGTCGCGATCACGCCGAATCTGGCGACCGGGCGCAAACTGTCGCTGGTGTGGGGCGTGCATTGCGTGGTCGCCGAAGACGCGCAGGATCTCGACGACATGGTCAGCCGCGCCGGCAGCATCGCCTTCAGGGACGGTTTTGCGAGAGCCGGCCAGCGCGTCATCATCGTGGCCGGCGTACCGCTGGGCGCGCCCGGCACCACCAACATGCTGCGCATCGCCTCGGTCGGCCCGGACGACGACGCGGATATGTGAGCTGCGGCGCTTCGCCCGCGCGGCGTCACTTCGACGAATCCTGACCGCAGAACCGTGCCGCGGCTGGCCCGACCGATCAACGCGCAGGAGCCAGCGCCTTTGCCTGCCCGGCGGGCGGCGTCGGCGCGGCGGCGGCCGCGGGCGTCGCCACCCCGATGCCGAACAGCCGCCATTGCCCGCCGACATTCTGAAACAACAGGTCGAAATCGATCTGCTGCGGGCGGGTCGGGAAATGCCCGGTCAGCCGTAGCATGCCCTTGGCGTCGAGCGTGGGTGCGGCCGCGAGTTGCGGCGCTATCAGCGCTGCGGCGAAGAGATCAAATTTGCGGCGACGCAAATCGGCAAAGCTGTCTGCAAGATCGGCGGCGCTGTTCTTGGTTTGAAACTCCGGCGCAGCCAGATCCCTCAGCACCGAATAGTTTCCGGAACGGTTGGCGTCGTTAAGGGTGAGTATGGCCGAGCGAATGAGGTAGAACGCCTGCTCGACGCCCACCGGCTGCTTCTCGGCGGCTGCTGTTGAAGGCTTCACGGGGACGCTCTGCCAGCGGTCGCCAAACGGCGGGGTTTCCTTCGCAGTCTGCGCCGATAAAGGGGACCCCGCTGCTGTAAATATTGCAACTGCGATGATGAGCTTACGCATCGTCATGAACCGCCTCTTGCGGGTGCGAGCGGGACTACCATCCGACCCGCAGTCCGACCCGGCCGCCTGCGACCCCTCCTTCCGGCCCATAGGCGACGCCGCCATTGAGTTGCATGTTGTTGTTGACCCGCAATGCGGCGTTGACCGCGAGCCCGTTGCCACCCTGGAAGGTGCCCCAGTTCATGCTGGTGGCAAATTTCTCGCTCGGCAGTAGCGTCGGCACGCCCGCCATCGCAAAGGCCATGGCGACACCAGAGTAGGCCTTGTTCGTCCGCGTATCGAGATCGCTCAGGCGATTGTTGATCGCGGTGAGCTGGGAATTGATCGCGCCGACGTCAGCGCTCGACGCCAGCCCGAGCCCTCCAAGCGAACTGGTGGCGAGATTGCCGCCGGCATCCGAGGTCACCAGTTGCACCGGCCCGCTCTGCACCGCCCTGCTCGCCACCGAACTAACGCCACCCATGGTGTAGGTATTGCTGGCGGTGCCGAACACCTGCTGGTTGGCGCGGGTCACGGTTGCGCCATTGCCGACGGCGGCGGAGTTCGAAAAATTGGCGCTGCTGCCGGTGCCGAGAGCGACCGCGTTGGCGCCGGTGACCGAGACGTTGTTGCCGATCGCAACGCCGTTGGCGCCGGTCACCGTACTGGAGTTTCCCATTACCAGGGCATTGCCAGCGTTTACAGTATTACCGGAGCCGAACACGGAGGAGCCGGCCGCGCTGGCGAGGCTCGCGACCGTGTTGTTGGATCCGGTCACCTGGATGTTGTCACCAAAGCCTGCGGTATTGCCGCCGTTGACGCTGTTGCCGTCGCCGAACACGAAGCTGTTGTTGCCGTTGATGGTGTTGGGATCCCCGATGCCGAAACTGCCGTTGCCGTTGACGGTCTGGCTGGTGCCGAAGGCGCCGCTGTTGTTGCCGGTCACTCTGTTGCCGGAGCCGGCAGCGATGCTGTTGGTGCTGTTGGCAATGTTGTC
>CALROE020000654.1:0-3041 GCA_943369715.1 Bradyrhizobium ivorense | reverse complement strand
GAAACCCTGCGCGAGCGCCTGCTGGCGGCCATCAATGCGATTCCCGTGGAATTCATCGAATATGACCGCGACCGGCGGCTGGTCGTGTCCAATGAGGCGGCCCGTGCCGTCAGCCCGTGGCGCACGCAAGACGACACGCGCGGCAAGACAGTCGACGAGGTGATGGCGAACTACGCCGCGCACTACCAGGCCGCGGATACGGCGCCGGCCTGGAAAGCGTGGGCCGACCAGACGATCGTCGATTTCGACCGCGGCGGCGTCGCGGAGACCTGCCGGCCCGACGGCCAATGGCGGCGCTCCTTTGTCAGCGACATGCCCGGCGGCGGCCGGGTGGTGGTCCGCGTCGATGTCACCGAAGCGAAGCTTCGCGAGCGGCAGCTGGCGGCCGAAATGGAACGGCTCAATTCGGTGGTCCAGTCGACCGGCGCCGGCATCGTCCTGCTCGATCGCGACGGGCGCGTTGTCCTGGTCAATCAGCGGGTGCTCGACGACTTCGGCAAGACCGCGGCTGACGTGATGGGACGATCCCATTCCGAGCTCGGCCTCAATGGGATCGATGCCGTGCTCGGAAACTGGCAGAGCGCGTCCGGCACACAACGGCTGAGGGCGCTCGAATATGAACGCAACATCGTCCAGGCCGATGGCGTCAGGCACATCGTCAAGGTCAAGGCCGATCCAATCCAGGACGAAAAGGGTCGCCTGCGCTACATCGTGATGATCGGCGTCGACGACACGCAACGGCGGTCGGCCGAAATCCAGCTGTTCGATGCGGCGCGAATAGCCCATCTCGGTGAAATGGCGACCGGCATGGCGCATGAGATCAACCAGCCGCTTGCCATCATCCGCATGGCGACCGAGCGCCTGGTCGAGGAGCTCGACAACCCCGAGGCAATGGTGACGCCAATCGAGCTGGGCGACCTCATCAGAAGCAAGCTCGACGGCATCTGCAAGCAGGTTGAACGCGCCTCGGGGCTGGTCCGCAGCTTGCGCACCCTGGCGCACAAGCCGACTGCCGATCCGGCTCCCTTCGACGTCGTCGAAGCGGCGCGGGCGGTTGGCGACCTGCTGCGCGAACAGCTGAGGGCGGCCCGCATCGAGCTCGATCTCAACCTGCCGCCTTCGGGCATGATGGTGCTTGGCCAGGCAAACCAGCTGCAGCAGGTCATCATCAGCCTCATCCTGAATGCGCGCGATGCCCTGCTCGACGATGTCGGTCGGCCGCCGACCGGGAAGCTCGGCCATATCGCCCTGCGCGTCGCCACCGCTGTGGCAGGCGACGAAATGGAACTCATCGTGGAGGACGACGGCCCGGGCTTTTCCGCTGCCGTCCTGCCCCGCCTGTTCGAACCTTTCTTCACCACCAAACCAACCGGCAAGGGTGCCGGGCTGGGACTCTCGATAAGCCACGGCATCGTCAAGGGCATGGGTGGCCGAATCACCGCCGAGAACCGTCCCGAGGGCGGGGCCCGCTTCCGAATTGCCTTCGCGCGGAACCACGCCAGACACACGGAACCGACATGACATTCATGCAAGCCCCGGCACCGTCGGTCGGTAGCGGAAGTCCACGAAGAACCGATCGCGCCGCAGTTCGGGTTGTCACCGTCCTGTCGCGGATCGCTGCGGCGCTACGGAAGCGTGAAGGCAAGCTGATCGGACTGGCCGGCGCGGCCATCATGCTGTTCGCTGCCGGCCTGACCGGTCTCGTCATCCGCCAGATCGACCAGACGCGGCAGAAATCCAGCGAGCAACATGTCGAACAGCTGCTCCAGGCCGTGACCTATCAGCTCGGCACCATGATGGCCGGCATCCAGCAGACCATGCGCTACGCCGAGGACGAGATCCTCGAATTCGATACTCCGCAGAAGCTCGTCGAGCTCACCGCGGGGGGACGGATATCGACCCATCTGCTCCGTGACCTGATCTACATCGATCCTCATGGCCGCGTCCTCGTCAGCGGCCTAAGGGGCGCCGAAGTGGAGGCCATGACCGACCGGTCCGACCGCGAGTACTTCCGCGCCCATCTCGACAGTCCCCGAACCGACAGCCGGATCGGCCGGCCGATGCGCGGCCGCCGCACGCGCGCGGAGGTCATTCCCGTGTCGCACGCGGTCCGCTACCCGGATGGCCGGCTGATGGGCGTCCTGGTGGCGCTGGTCGACGTCGCCTTGCTCGAACAGATCTGGGTCGATATCGGGTTCAGACCGGAAGACCAGATCGACCTGATCGGCGAGGACGGCACCCCGTGGTTCAGCTGGCCGCACGAGAAGGCGCCTGACTTCTCCGCCACGGGAATCAAGTCGTGGTCGCGCCCCATCGCGGGATGGCCGATGCAGGTCGTCGCCACTCTCGACCCGGCCACGGTCGAGCGTGAGGGCCGAGGGGCCAAGCAAATGGTCGTCGTCTCGGCGGCAGCGGGGTCGACGTTGCTGGGCCTGTTCTGCCTTCAGCTGGCCCGGCGCGCGCGCCAGGCCGCGGCCGGACGCACGGCAGCCGAGAGCATGCAGGCCCGTCTCGTGGCGACGCTCGATGCAGTTCCCGTCGAGTTCATCGAATTCGACAGCGACAAGAAGATGATCCTGGCCAACCAGGCGGCCCGCACGTCGCAAGCGTGGAGCAGCGATCCCGCCGGCAAGACGATGCGCGAGTTGCTCCAGGACACTCTCGGTCCTGTACGCCTCAAGCATCCCGACAAGGACTGGGATGCGTGGCTCGATGAGCGGGTTGCCCAGTTCGAATTGAACGGCATGTTCGAAGTCGCCCGGGAAGGCGGGGATTTCGGGCGATTCTACACGACCAATCTCGCCAGCGGCGGCCGGGTTGTCGTGCGCGTCGACATTACGGAAAGCAAGCGCCGCGAGAGGGAACTGGCGGCCGCACAGGACCGCTACCGCATGCTGTTCGATGCCAACGCCTATCCGATGGTCGTCATCGACCGCGAGACCCGCGGCATCCTCGCGGTCAACGATGCCGCCGTCGCGCAGTATGGCTGGTCGCGCGAGGAAGCGCTCACCATGACCAGCAACGACTTCTACCCGCCGGAG
>CALROE020000653.1:0-3050 GCA_943369715.1 Bradyrhizobium ivorense | reverse complement strand
TCCAGTGTCGGCAAGTCTCTGGGCGGCGCGATGGGCAGTTCGGTCGGCCGCGCACTGGTGCGCGGCGCGCTCGGCGGGCTGTTGCGACGATAGGATTCGTTGCCGCGACGTGATCTGCCTCCGATTTTCCGGGAAAGCTTCAGTGTGCTGAGATATCCGTCGTTGCGAGCACCGCTCGATATTCTGTTTCTGGTCTGCTGCGTCGCGCTGACGGCTGACGTGCTGGTTCCGGAAATCTGGGGCAACGGCAAGACCAAGGACTATCCGCTTTGGTTCTGGGCCGGGCAGCAGGTGCTGGCGGGCGGGGATCTCTACCCCAGCAATCCCAACGCCACTTTCGATTTCATCTATCCGCCGTTGTCGGCGGCGCTGCTGGCGATCCCCAGCTATTTCGGCAAGATACCACTCTATATATGTCTGTCGCTGTTCAACGCGGTGGCGTGGTGGATGACGGCGCAATTCTCCCACGCGATGGCGGGCTCCGGCCGGACGCCCGGCCCCTGGCTGTTCGCGCTGCCGGGCTTCGTCACCATCACCTTCGTGTTCGACATGTTCGATCTCGGCCAGCCGAACCTGGTTCTGCTGGCCCTGATGCTGTTCGGGTTCTGGCTGCTGCAGCACGGCCGGCCATGGATGGGGGGAAGCATGTTTGCGCTCGCCACCGCCATCAAGGTTTTCCCGGTAGCGGTGTTTCCCTATCTGATCTGGCGCCGGCAATGGGCGGCCGTGGCGGGCATGGTGGTATTCCTGGGCGTGTTCCTGTTCGTATTGCCGGCGCCTTTCCGTGGCGCCCAGCACAACGTCGCGGAGCTGAAGACATGGTATCAGGGCATGGTGGGGTCGAGCTCGGAGAAGGGGTTTGGCCAGCGCGACGAGCAGAACTGGTCCTGGGTCAATCAATCCATCATCGCGATGACGCATCGGCTGACGCGGCCGATCAACTACAATCAGGATGATCCGACGAAGCCGCCGCGCACCATGAATCTGATCGATCTCGATTTCAAGACCGCCAATTGGATCGTGCTGGCGGTATCGTTCCTGATCGGCGCCGGCTTTCTCGCGGTGATGCCTGCGCGCGCGCGGATGACGCCACGGTCGAACGCCGAGGAGCTCGGCATCCTGTTCTGCCTGATGACGGTGGCCTCGCCGCTGGCCCGACAATATTATTTCATGTGGCTGTTCTTTCCGGCCACCGTTCTGATCCATCGGGCGGCCTATGACCCTCGCCCGGCGGTCCGGGCCGGCACATGGGCCGCGCTGGCGGTTGCGGGTGCCCTGATGTGCCTGTCATTCCCGGTGTTTCCGAACGATCTGCAGGCCTGGGGGAACAATCTCGCGTCCGCCGCCGTCATCGCGGGCGGGCTGGTCTGGCATATCCTGCATCCGCCGTCGGATGCCGGCGCCGGTGTCATGTCTCCCGCCGCCGGCGAGCTACAACCTGTCATCCAACAGCAACCCCGCTAGTCCAGGGAAGATCGCAATGTCCAACGCGGCGCAACTTCAACCGGTTCTCGATCGCATCGATGCGGATTTCGACAGCAGTCTGGAGCGGCTGTTTGCCCTGCTGCGGATCAAGTCGATCTCGGCCGATCCCGCCTTTGCCGGGGATTGCAGGGCGGCCGCCGATCATCTTGCCGCCGACATCGCGACGCTTGGCTTTGCCACCGAGGTCAGGCCGACCGCCGGTCATCCCGCCATTGTCGCCAAACTCAACGGAAGCAAGGACGGCCGGCCGCACGTGCTGTTCTACGGTCATTACGACGTGCAGCCGGTCGACCCGCTCAATCTGTGGCATCGTCCGCCGTTCGAACCCGTCGTGACCGACCATGCCGACGGGCGGAAGATCATCGTTGCGCGCGGCGCCGAGGACGACAAGGGGCAGTTGATGACTTTTGTCGAAGCCTGCCGCGCCTGGAAATCCGTCACCGGTTCGCTGCCGGTCGACGTCACGATTGTCATCGAGGGCGAGGAAGAAATCGGATCGAAGAATTTCGTGCCATTTCTCGAGGCCAACAAGGGCGACCTTGCGGCCGACTTCGCCCTGGTCTGCGACACCAGCATGTGGGATCCGAACACGCCGGCGATCACCACCTCGCTGCGCGGACTGGTCTACGAGGAGGTCTGGATCAAGGCCGCCAACCGCGATCTGCATTCCGGCATCTTCGGCGGCGGCGCGCAGAACCCGATCCGGGTGCTGACCCGTATCCTCGGCAGTCTGTTCGACGATGACGGCCGCATCATGATCCCCGGCTTCTATGACGGGGTGAAGGATCTGCCGCCCGACGTCCTCGCCCAGTGGTCGAAGCTCGATCTGACGCCGGACTCCTTTCTCAAGCCGATCGGGCTTTCCATTCCGGCCGGCGAGAAAGGCCGCTTGCTGATCGAGCAGATCTCCTCGCGGCCGACCTGCGACGTCAACGGCATCATCGGCGGCTATACCGGGGAGGGCTCCAAGACGGTGATCCCGGCGCATGCCTCCGCCAAGGTCTCGTTCCGCCTGGTGGAGGGGCAGCAGCCCGACAAGATCCGAAAGGCGTTTCGCGACTACGTCACCGCGCGGCTGCCCGGCGATTGCACCGCCGAGTTCGGCGATCATTCCAGCGCGCCTGCGATCGCGCTCGACTGGAACATGAAGCCGCTCGCCGCCGCGAGGCGCGCGCTGACCGAGGAATGGGGCAAGGAGACCGTGCTGATGGGTTCCGGCGCGTCGATCCCGATCGTCGCGGATTTCAAGCGTACCCTCGGCCTCGACACCGTGCTG
Source organism: Bradyrhizobium ivorense (assembly GCA_943369715.1). Lineage (GTDB taxonomy): Bacteria > Pseudomonadota > Alphaproteobacteria > Rhizobiales > Xanthobacteraceae > Bradyrhizobium > Bradyrhizobium ivorense_A. The sequence continues at coordinate 289 of CALROE020000653.1, read as the reverse complement.
GTGGGCTTTGGGCTAGACGACGACAACATCCATTCGCCGAACGAGAAGTACGACCTGAAGAGATTTCACAAGGGCATTCGCTCCTGGGCGCGCATCCTCGGCGCGTTCGCGGAGGCGCCGCGTTAAGCCGGGTGGTCAGTCGCAGCTCAGGCGTCCATCGCATCCCACCGCGCGTTCGTGACGATCGCGATCCGCCCCTCTCATCGGGTGAGACGGACGAATCTCCAGAGGTGATTTGCCCGACGGGTTAAGCGGAAATTTGCCCGCCGGGTTGATTTGTCGCAGGCGG
>CALROE020000652.1:0-3058 GCA_943369715.1 Bradyrhizobium ivorense | reverse complement strand
TCCGAGACCGGCGGGGAATATGGCAAGGGCCTGATCCGCGCCGAGCTCGAGGTGAAACCGGACCTCTGGTTTTTCGCCTGCCATTTCAAGGGCGATCCGGTCATGCCAGGGTGCCTGGGTCTCGATGCGTTCTGGCAGATGGTCGGCTTTTATCTGGGCTGGACCGGCGGCGCCGGGCGCGGCCGGGCGCTGGGCCTCGGCGAGCTGAAGTTTTCCGGACAGGTGCTGCCGAACGTCCGCAAGGTTGTGTACAATGTCGACATCAAACGCGTGATGCGCTCAAAGCTGGTGCTGGGCATCGCCGACGGGTGGCTTTCCACCGACGGTGATATTATCTATCGCGCGAAGGATCTGAAGGTCGGGCTGTTCAAGCAGGACGCCGAACCTCAGCCGGGCATCTGACACTGTTCCGGCCGAGGCGGCATTCGATTTGACGACGGCCATCACACAAAACCGCAACGACAGGGCGAGGCGATCATGAGGCGGGTTGTCATCACGGGGATGGGCATCGTCTCGTCCATCGGAAACAACACCCAGGAAGTACTGGCGAGTCTCCACGAGGCGAAGTCCGGAATCACGCGCGCGGACAAGTATGCCGAGCTCGGTTTCCGCTCCCAGATCCAGGGCAAGCCGACGCTCGATCCGGCCGGCGTTATCGACCGGCGCGCGATGCGTTTCCTCGGCGAGGGCGCGGCGTGGAATCACATCGCGATGGAGCAGGCGATCCAGGATTCCGGGCTCGAGGCCACGGAAGTTTCCAACATCCGCACCGGCATCATCATGGGCTCGGGCGGACCGTCGGCCCGCACCATCGTGGAAGCCGCCGATATCACCCGCACCAAGGGGCCGAAGCGGGTCGGGCCGTTCGCGGTGCCGAAGGCGATGTCGTCGACGGCGTCGGCGACGCTCGCCACCTGGTTCAAGATCAAGGGCGTCAATTATTCGATCTCGTCGGCCTGCGCCACCTCGAACCATTGCATCGGCAATGCCTACGAGACCATCCAGATCGGCAAGCAGGACATCATTTTCGCCGGCGGCTGCGAGGAACTCGACTGGTCGCTGTCGGTACTGTTCGACGCGATGGGCGCGATGTCGTCGAAATACAACGATACGCCCGCGACCGCGTCCCGCCCCTATGACGTCAGCCGCGACGGCTTCGTCATTGCCGGCGGCGCCGGCGTGGTGGTGCTGGAAGAACTCGAGCATGCCAAGGCGCGCGGCGCCAAGATCTACGGCGAGATCGTCGGCTACGGCGCGACCTCCGATGGCTACGACATGGTTGCGCCCTCCGGAGAGGGCGCCGAGCGCTGCATGAAAATGGCGATGGCGACGGTCGACACCAAAATCGACTACATCAATCCGCACGCGACCTCGACGCCGGCCGGCGATCCGCCGGAGATCGAGGCGATCCGCAAGGTGTTCGGCGTCGGCGACAAGTGTCCGCCGATTTCGGCGACCAAGGCGCTGACAGGACATTCGCTCGGCGCCACCGGCGTGCAGGAGGCGATCTATTCGCTCCTGATGATGCAGAACGGCTTCATCTGCGAAAGCGCCAACATCACCGAGCTCGACCCTGTGTTTGCCGACATGCCGATCGTGCGCAAGCGCATCGACAATGCCAGGCTCGGCACCGTGCTGTCGAATTCCTTCGGTTTCGGCGGCACCAACGCCACGCTGGTGTTCAAGCGGATGGATGCGTGACCCTGTCATGCCCCGCGAATGCGGGGCATCCAGTACGCCGCGACCTCTCGATTCATTCACTGACGTCTCTGGAATACTGGATCACCCGCTTTCGCGGGTGATGACGATGGCAATAAAGGGTTGGGACCAACAATGCAGGACCTGATGAAGGGCAAGCGCGGGCTGATCATGGGCATCGCCAATGATCATTCGATTGCGTGGGGCATCGCCAGGGCGCTGGCGGCGCAGGGCGCCGAACTCGCCTTCACTTATCAGGGCGACGCGCTGGGCAAACGCGTCAAGCCTTTGGCCCAGTCGCTCGGCGTCGGGACGGTGATCCCCTGCGACGTCGAAGACCTGGGTAGCGTCGATTCCCTGTTCGAGACGCTGGGCGCCAAATGGGGTCATCTCGACTTCCTGGTCCACGCCATCGGCGCTTCCGACAAGAATGAGTTGAAGGGCCGCTACGCCGACACCTCGCGCGAGAACTTTTCCCGCACCATGGTGATTTCGTGCTTCTCCTTCACGGAACTGGCCAAGCGCGCCGCCGAGCTGATGCCGACATCCGGCGGCAGCATGATCACGCTGACCTTCGGCGGCTCCATGCGCGTGATGCCCAACTATAACGTGATGGGCGTCGCCAAGGCCGCGTTGGAAGCTTCCGTGCGCTATCTCGCCGCCGATTTCGGCTCGCGCGGCATTCGCATCAACGCGATTTCGGCCGGACCGATCCGAACGCTGGCGGGATCCGGCATCGGCGATGCGCGCGCGATGTTTGCGTTCCAGCAGAAGCATTCGCCGCTCGGCCGCGGCGTTACGCTGGACGAACTCGGCGGCTCGGCGCTCTACCTGCTGTCGGAACTGTCGGGCGGCGTTACCGGCGAAATTCATTACGTCGATTCCGGCTACAATATCATCTCGATGCCGCGGCCGGAAGAGCTGAAGAACCTCGGGGAGTAGTTTTCAGTTCGCGCTCTATCGACAAAACAAGGTGTCATCCCCGCGCAGGCGGGGATCCAGTACGCCGCGGCTTCTCGGCTCAATCGCTAATTTCTCTGGAATACTGGATCGTCCGGTCAAGCCGGACGATGACAGTTGTGAGTGTGCGAGCCTGTCATCCCGCCGCCAGTTTCTCCGCGCGCTGGAATGCCGGGCGCGCCGCGCAGCGATCGAGATAGGCGTCGAATGACGGGCGCGGCGGCACCATCTTGAACATCCGCACCGCGAAATTCAGTCCCGACCCGATCACGATATCCGCGGCCGAGAAGGTTTGCCCAAGAATCCACGGGCCCTTGCTCACCGCCTTGTCGAGCACGTCGAACACGCGCTGCGCCTCGCCCCAGCCGGCGGCGACCGGATTCATCTCGATCTTGGTCGC
>CALROE020000651.1:0-3067 GCA_943369715.1 Bradyrhizobium ivorense | reverse complement strand
ATCGAGGACGGATGGTTTCCGCGCTGCACTCGCCGGCTCTGCCTGTTCGGCCAGTCCAGCCCCGGTTTTTTTGTCGAGCATGATTTCTGGACCGCGGACGAGCTCGACAGCAATCCGATCTATCGCGATTTCTTCCGCCCGCGCGGGCTCGGCTGGTCGGCGGGCACCGGCCTGCAGATGCCGACCGGGGACCGCGTCGTATTCAGTGTCGAGCGCGAGCATAGCCGCGGCCCGATCGAAAAGGCAGGGGTCGACCGCCTCAACGAGCTTCGCCCCCATCTTGCGCGCAGCGCGCTGGTGACCGCCCGGCTCGGCCTGCAGCGCGCCACCGGCGCCAAGGAGGCGCTGACCGCGATGGGCTTGCCGGCGCTGCTGATCGACGCGGCCGGGACGGTGATCGAAGCCAATCACCTGATCGAGGGTCTGGGCGACCATGTGCAATGGCGCGCCCGCAACCGCATCGCGCTGACCGATGCACGCGCCAGCGACCTGTTGTGGGCCGGCCTTGCCGCGCTTGATGCCGGCCTTGCGGTCCGCTCGTTTCCTCTTCGCGGCAGTGACGACCGGGCGGCAATGGTCGCTCACATCGTTCCGATCCGGCGTTCCGCCCATGATATTTTCGCCGGCAGTTATGCCCTCCTGGTGCTGACCCCGGTAACGGCGCCGCCAGCGCCGCCCGTCGAACTGATGCGATCGCTGTTCGATCTGACGCCGTCGGAAGCGCGGGTGGCCCGTGGTCTCGCGGCAGGCGACACGCTGGATGAGATCGCTTCAACCGGCGGCGTCGCCATCTCAACCGTGCGCTCGCAATTGCGTGTGGTGCTGCAGAAAACCGGATGCGCCCGGCAGGCGGAGCTGGCTGCGCTGCTGGCGAACGTGACCCTCGATCGGAGCGGGCCGAAAGACTAGGTTTTAGTCCGGGGCCGACCCGCATCGCCCGGCGACTTCATCCATTTGGGGGATGACGGCGGAACCGGCCGCCCGCACGGTCAGCCCGACCATTCGTGTCAGCAGCCTCCGGATCGGCCGGACGCTGTCAAATGCCGGCATTGCCTGCGCGCTCCGCGAACAGGGATGCAATAAGGGAAAAAGACAAATGAAGCGCTTCATCCTGTTGACGGTTTTGCTTGCCTCGGTCGCCGGCGCTTTCGCCGCGATGGCTCCCGCCTCCGCCGACCCGCACGGCGACCGCATGAAGCGGGATTGCAACAGCGGCGCACGGAAGTGTTGATGTTCTGAGCAGGCGCCGGGTATCACCCCGCCGGCCGCGGCCGGCGGGTTTTTCTGTTCCACTCCCGACGGCGGCAATTTTCTTCGGCATCCTGATTGCGTATCGAGACGACTGCCTGAAAACATGATAAATTCCCCGCGATGGCCCGGCAGGTTGATCTGGATCAACGAGGGTTGGCCTCGCGCGCCGGTTAATGCATCCGAAAGGGCCGGGAAGTGTCCCAGCAGCTCGGTGCCCCGGGGGGCAGCAATGCGAATCCGCGTACGTAAATATGCCCATGTGCTGGAACGCACCGGGCTTGCGATGGCCGGCGCTGCCGCCGGCCTGTTTGTCGCCGCCCTTGTCGGCTCCAGCATCGCGGTGCTCACGACCCAGGGCTTTCTGCTCATCATGATGATTGCCGGCGCGATCGGGTTCTATCTCGGAATCGACACGCCGCCGCTGCCGTTTCATGAGCCACATGGGGAGCCTGCAGACGGCGGCTCCGGCAAGATCGACGCCGCGGAGTTTCTCAGCGCGGTTGGCACTTTTCTCGCGGCGCTGACCGCGTTCGCTTCGGTCGTCTTGATCGTGTTGCGTGAAAATCCGCACATGTTCTGGACCGTCGCGATCATGGCCGGATGGGTCTGCGGCGTGACCATGCAGATCGTCGCCGGAGCGATCGCGCGCATCCGCGCCGGATAGGCAGCGGTTTTCGGTCTCCTGGATTGCGCGCGGACACGCGTACTTCTATAAAAACAAGAACATGGGGAGGCCGAAGTGCGCACCAGCCGGTTACCGGTCGAGCTGACCGCCATTCCCCTCGCGCTGCTTTGCATCGTGATGCTGGCCGCGGCCCCCGCCGCTGCGCAGAAGCGGGGCGGCACGCTGCGGCTCTATCACAACGACAATCCGCCCTCGACCTCGCTGCATGAGGAAGCGACCATCGCCTCGGTGACGCCGTTTGCTGCCGTGTTCAACAACCTCGTGGCGTTCGATCCCTTTAAGGTCCACGAGAGCATCGACACCGTGATCCCGGACCTCGCCGAAAGCTGGTCGTGGGATCCGACCAACACCAAATTGACCTTCAAGCTGCGGCAGGGCGTCAAGTGGCACGACGGCGCGCCGTTCACGGCCAAGGACGTGCAGTGCACCTGGCGGATGATCATCGGCAAGAGCGACGTCCAGGACTTCAAGCGCAATCCGCGCAAGGTCTGGTACACCAAGCTGCGGGATGTCAGCATCAACGGCGATTTCGAAGCGACCTTCGAGCTGAGCGAGCCGCAGCCCGGCCTGCCGGCGCTGCTGGCGAGTGCGTTCTCGCCGGTCTATCCCTGCCACGTGCCGCAGGCGACCATGCGCACCAAGCCGGTCGGCACCGGGCCGTTCAGGCTGGTCGAATTCAACCGCGGCAATTCGATCCGCCTGGTGCGCAATCCCGACTACTGGAAGAAGGACCGGCCGTATCTCGACGAGATCACCTTCCGCATGATCGACAGCCGCGCGACGCGGATGCTGGCGTTTGCGACCGGCGATTACGACATTACCTTTCCGGCCGACGTCAGCATCCCCCTGATGAAGGACGTCAAGGCGCGGGCGCCGAACGCGATTTGCGAGATGATCACCACCGGCACGCAGTCCAACCTGATGGTGAACCGCGAAAACCCGCCGTTCGACAATGCCGAACTGCGCAAGGCGATGTCGCTGGCGATCGACCGCAAGGCCTTCAACACCATCCTGATGGAAGGCCTCGCGCTGACCGGCGGGGCGATGCTGCCGAAACCCGCCGGCGAATGGGGCATGCCGCCGGAAATGGTGGCGTCGCTGACGGGGTACAATCCCGACACCGACAAGAAC
>CALROE020000650.1:0-3074 GCA_943369715.1 Bradyrhizobium ivorense | reverse complement strand
TGCTGCAAATGCCGTCGGGGTTATGCCTGCGCTGATGATGCCGACGGCGATGATGGCCAATCCGACGGTATTTCGTAGCCAGGCCGAGGTGGCCCGGCTGCGGAGTAGCGGGAGTCCCAAGCCAGCGCCCACCAGTACCGGCAAGGTACCAAGGCCGAAGCCGGACATCACCAGCATTCCGCCGAGCCCCGAACCGGAAAGCATCGCATAGAAAAGAGCGGCGTAGACCATAGCGCAGGGAAGGAGACCCCAAATCGCTCCGCTCAGGAAAACCCCGGCTGTAGTCGGCAGCCGTGACGCGTTCGCGACGGTTCCCATGGTGCGGCTGACGGCTGACGCAACTTGATAAAGCGCCGCTGGAAGGGGCACGACCTGGAGCATTGAAAGCCCGATCCAGCCGAGCGCCGCCGCGGCGGCCCAGCGAAGAACCGCATGGGTGAAAGAATGATCGAACGATCCGAATACGCTCGATCCAACGCCGCCGACGATCGCGCCAGCGGCGACGTAGCCGGCGATACGCCCGGCGTTGATCAGCAATGTCGTCGCCAGGAGGTTCAGGGCAGGGCGATTTGGGTCGAGGTCGGCGGCGAAATGCAGACTCGCCGCGATGCCTGAGCACATGCCGAAGCAGTGCAGGCTCGATGACAGCCCAAGCAGTAGTCCGGCAAAGAGGAGAGGTTGGTCGAAGTCGAACATTGAAGGTCCCATGGATACGGAAAACAACATCCGACTTCGGCTGCCGCTGCATTGCGCTGCGTCAAACTCCCCTCAATCGTCGACCAGGAACCCCAAGGCCTGATGAGTGCCGATCGCCAGCGAGCCGAAAGCGCACGAGATCGGCAGCAGGCCGAGGTCGAGGATGTTGCCTCCGCTGGCGGTGACAGGCTTTCGCATACCGCCGATGTCCCGGTAATAAACCAAACGGGTTCTTGATTCGGACGGCCTATGGTCCGGCGCAACGCATTATTGCCCGAACCGGATCTCGACTCCGGACTCCCTGCATGATTAGCTGGTTACCTTGAAGAGGTGGTTTTTTTGATGCGCCGGCGGTTGCGGAATTTTCTTCCCATCGTCCTGATGGCTCTCGCGGTGCAGATCCTCGCGCCGATCGGTGCCTGCTGGGCGGCGAGCATTGCTGCCTCCGACCCCCTCCGTGCGGCCCCGATCTGCTCGGGCGCTGCTGCGTCGACCACCGACCAGAGCGGACAAACCGGCCAGCATCGCGCCCATGACGGCGCCTGTGCAATGTGCTGCGTGGCGCATGCGGGCGCCTCCCTCGACACGCCCGAGGCGACCTTCGCAACGCCGACACGCCAGGCCGGGCGCGTGCTGTGGCTCGACGCCGCGCCCGATCGGTTCGGTTCCCGGACCGGTTGGCACGCCCAGGCCCGCGCGCCTCCTTCGATTTCCTGACGACCAAATGCTCCCGTGATCGGTATGGCCGAGGCCATGCCGATGGTGTCGTTGATCTGGCTGGCCGCCGCGCCAGCGTCAGGAATATCAGATGTCCCTTGCTCACAGTCGATCGAGCGTGCTCGCGACCGGTCTACGGCGGCTTGCGCTACCGGATGTGAGATGCCCATCAAGCCGATGGAGCGATCATGGCCCCCTCGGCATCTGCAAAGATCCCATGAACCAAAAGAAGAGAACAGACATGACAAAGACTCTGCAATTGCTCGCTTGTGCCACGCTCGTCTTCACGGTGTTCGCCACGCCCTTGCGCGCCGAGGACGTCAAGGCCGGAGATCTCGTGATCACACAGCCCTGGAGCCGCGCCACGCCGGGCGGGGCGAAAGTCGCCGGCGGCTATCTCAACATCGAGAACAAGGGCTCGGCGCCGGATCGTCTGGTCGGCGGATCGGCCGATGTGGCCGGCAAGTTCGAAGTCCACGAAATGGCCATGAACAACGGCGTCATGACGATGCGTCCGCTCGACAAGGGACTCGTCATCGAGCCGGGCAAGACGGTCAAGCTCGCGCCCGGCGGCTATCATGTGATGCTGATGGATCTCAAGGGTCCGCTCAAGCAGGGCGACAAGGTGCCGGTCACGCTCGAATTCGAGAAGGCCGGAAAGGTGAAGGTCTCGTTCGACGTGCAGGGCGTGGGCGCGCAGGCTCCCGCGGGCGGTCACGACATGAAGAACATGCCTGGCCATTCCGGCATGAAGAAGTGAGGCCCGCGATGTCGAAAACGGCCATTGTCGCCGCCATCGCCACGCTCGCGGCGTTGCCGGCGGCCGCGCATGTGTCGCTGGAAAATCGTCAGGCATCGGTTGGCAGCTACTACAAGGCGGTATTCGGGGTGCCCCATGGCTGCGCCGGCTCCGTCACGATCAAGATCCGCGTGCAGATTCCGGAAGGCGTGATCGGAATCAAGCCGATGCCCAAGCCCGGCTGGAATCTGGAGACGATCAAGGGAAAGTATGCCGCCCAATACGAACTTCACGGTGCCAAACTGACCGAAGGCGTCAAGGAGGTGGTGTGGAGCGGCGGCAAGCTTGCTGACGACAACTACGACGAATTCGTGATGGCAACGTTCCTGACGGATCGCCTCAAGCCGAACACTACGCTGTATTTTCCGGTCGTGCAGGAATGCGAAAAGGGGATCAATCGCTGGATCGACATTCCGCCGCAAGGCGGGGGCCATTCGCATGGCGAAAAATCGCCCGCGCCGGGCCTCAAGCTGATGCCGAAACCGTAAGGCGGAAAGCGGATGCGCCTGATCGCCGGCCTGGCAATATTGCTGTCGGTGCTCTGTCTGGCCACCGGCGCATCCGCCCATGCCACGCTGGTGTCGACCGATCCCGGCGACGGCAGCATCCTGCCGCTGGCGCCGAAGTCGGTTCAGCTGCGATTCAACGAGGCGGTAACGCCGGCGGTGGTCCGCGTGATCGATGCGGCCGGCAAGATGCGCGACGATGTAACCGTACGCGTCGCCGGCGATACCATCACCATCACGCTGCCGGACAACCTGCCGCGCGGGACCCAGGTCGTCAGCTACCGCGTCACCTCGGAAGACGGCCATCCGGTCGGGGGCTCGATGGTATTTTCGATCGGCGCCGCGACCGGCGCGGT
>CALROE020000649.1:0-3081 GCA_943369715.1 Bradyrhizobium ivorense | reverse complement strand
ACCCGGAATCTCGAGATTCCGGGTTCACGCTTCGCGTGCCCCGGAATGACGGTTGTTGAGCAGCCTTCAATCTCTCCTCGTCCGCATCCACCCATTTGAACCCATCGATCTGACGAAAACCGAGCCGCACGGCGCAATACTTGCCGATCCCCTGCTCCAGCGTATTCTGCGCATGGCTGAACGAGACGTCGATCTCGCGCACCTCGACGCCGTTGGCGCGGGCATCGCCGACGATCTGCGCAGGGGCGTAAAAGCCCATCGGTTGCGAGTTCAACAGCCCGCAGCAGAACGCGTCGGGGTGGAAATGCTTCAGCCATGACGAGATATAGACCAGTTGCGCAAAACTCGCGGCGTGGCTTTCCGGAAAGCCGTAACTGCCAAAACCCTTGATCTGATTAAAACAGTTTCTGGCGAATTCCGGATCGTAGCCGCGCCGGATCATGTTGCCGGTCATCTTCTCTTCGAAATTTCCGATGGTGCCGAAATTGCGAAACGTCGCCATCGCGCGGCGCAATCCGTTGGCCTCTTCTGAACTAAATCCCGCCGCCTCGATCGCGATCCGCATCGCCTGCTCCTGGAACAGCGGCACGCCGAGCGTCTTGTGCAGGACCTTGTAGAGTTCGTCAGGAGATCCGTGCCCGGGCGACGGCGACGGATAATTCTCTTTCTCGATGCCGTTCCGCCGCCGGAGATAGGGATGCACCATGTCGCCCTGGATCGGGCCTGGACGGACGATCGCCACCTCGATGACGAGGTCATAGAATTTGCGCGGTTTCAGCCGCGGCAGCATGTTCATCTGGGCGCGGCTCTCGACCTGGAACACGCCGAGCGACTCGCCGCGGCACAGCATGTCGTAGACCTCGGGGACATCCTGCGGGACCGTCGCGAGTTGCCAGCGCTCGCTTTTGTGGTCGGCGATCAGATCAAAACATTTGCGGATGCAGGTCAGCATGCCCAGCGCCAGCACATCGACCTTCATCATCTTCAGCGCATCGACGTCGTCCTTGTCCCATTCGATGAAAGTGCGGTCGTCCATCGCGGCGTTGCCGATCGGCACATAGGAATCGAGCCGGTCCTGCGTCAGCACATAGCCGCCGACATGCTGCGACAGATGCCGCGGAAATTCGATCAGCTCGCCGGCAAGTTCGACCGCGAGGCCAACCATGGGATTGTGCGGATCGAGCCCCGCCTGCCGCACCTGCATGTCGTCGAGACCCTTGCCCCAGCTGCCCCACACGGTATCGGCGAGCGCTGCGGTGACGTCTTCGGTCAGCCCCAGCGCCTTGCCGACGTCGCGGATCGCGCTGCGCGGGCGATAGTGAATGACGGTGGCGATGATCGCGGCGCGGTGGCGGCCATAGCGGCGATAGACATACTGCATCACCTCCTCGCGCCGCGAATGCTCGAAATCGACGTCGATGTCGGGCGGCTCCAGCCGCTCCTTGGAAATGAACCGCTCGAACAGCAGATCGACCTTGGTCGGGTCGACCGAGGTGACGCCGAGCACGTAGCAGACCGCCGAGTTCGCCGCCGATCCCCGGCCCTGGCAGAGGATGTTTACGCTGCGCGCATAACGGACGATGTCGTGCACGGTGAGGAAATAATGCGCGTAGTTCAGCTCGGCGATGAGATCGAGCTCCTTGCGCAAGGTGGCGCGGAGCGTGTCGTCGATCTCGCCGGAAAAATATTGTCTGACGCCGGCCCAGGTCAGGTCTTCCAGATGCTGCTGCGCGGTCTTGCCCGGCGGCACCGGCTCGTCGGGATACTGGTATTTGAGCTGATCGAGCGAAAAATCGATGCGGCCTGCGAACCGCATGGTTTCCGCCAGCGCCTCCGGCACGTCGCGGAACAGCCGCGCCATTTCATGGGCCGGCTTGAGATAGCGTTCCGCATTGGCTTCAAGCCGTTTGCCGATGAGGTCAATGCTGGTCTTCTCGCGAATGCAGGTGAGAACATCCTGCAGCGGGCGGCGGGCGGGATGGTGATACAGCACCTCGTTGGTTGCCAGCAGCGGCACGCGGGCGGTTGCCGCGATCCGCTGCAGCCGCGCCAGCCGGCGCTTGTCATCGCCGCGATACAGCAGGCTGGCCGCCAGCCACACGCCATCGGCGCCGCTGCGCTGCAACCGGTCCAGAATTTTGAGGGTTGTTTCCGGCTCGAAGCGATGCGGCAGCGTCAAAACCAATAGTTGGCCTGCGGCGAATTCGAGCAGATCGTCGAGACCGAGGCGGCATTCGCCCTTTTCGGTCTTGTCGGCATCGTCGCCGCGCTTGCCGCGGGTCAGCAGCTGGCAGAGCCGACCGTAGGCGGCGCGGTCGCGCGGATAGACCAGGATATCAGGCGTGCCGTCGATAAAGACGAGGCGCGAACCGATCAGCAATTTTGGTTTGCAGGTGAGTTCGGGGTTTTCCAGCTCCTTGTAGGCCCGCACCACGCCGGCCAGGGTGTTGCGATCGGCAATGCCAATGGCGGCAAGTCGCAGGTCGCTGGCCTCCCGCACATATTCCTGCGGATGCGATCCGCCGCGCAGGAACGAGAAATTCGTGGTGATTCCGATCTCGGCATAGGCCGCGCGGTCAGGACCCTTCATGCGAACAGCCCGTGCACGAACCAGTTCGGCTGCACGATCTCACCCTCGCGCTGCGCGATCTCGCGGTCATACAAACCGTCGCGGTAGAGCCAGAACCGCAAACCTGTCTCGTCCTCGACGCGGAAATAATCGCGCGTCAGCATTTCCTCCCGGGATCGCCACCATTCCATGGCGACGCGCTCCGGACCCTCGACGCGCACCACGGTGTGGGACGCCCGCCGCCACTGAAACCACGCCGGCGGGCCATCCGGCACTTCCGCGATCACCTTGATCGGTTCCGGCCGCGCGAACAGCCGCAGCGGCCGCAACGGCGGTTCGCTCTCTTCCCGCTCCGGCCAGTCCGCCGCTTGCGCCGCCGCCAGATGATGCTGCGCCGGGGCCGCCATGACAGCGCGTTCCGGAATATGGGTGTCCTGCGGCAGGTGCACGACCACGCGCTTACAGCCGATCCGCGCGGCGATGCGGTCGATCAGGGCAGCCAACGCGTCATT
>CALROE020000648.1:0-3087 GCA_943369715.1 Bradyrhizobium ivorense | reverse complement strand
TCCAGATCTTTCCGGAATCGATCGCCATCGAAATAATTCTCGCAGCAATACGTTATCGGTCTCGCAGAGGTCGTGATCCACATATCCCGGTCGCAAGGAGCCGCAAATCGGCGGGCTCCGGTCCATTTCTTATATTCCGCGCGCCGTCGGGCGACGTCAATCCGCCCGCCTCAACCGCCGTACAGATACCGCGGCAGCCACAGCGTCATGCCCGGCCAGACATACATGATGACCATGCAGATGATGACGATGAACATGTAGGGCATCATGCCGGAGAAAATCTGGTTCAGGGTGACGTGCTTCGGCGCGACGCCCTTCAGGTAGAACGCCGACATCGCCACCGGTGGCGACAGGAAGGCCGCCTGCAGGTTCACGAACACCAGCACGCCCCACAGGATCGGGTCGACGTTGAAGTGCTTCAGCATCGGCAGGAAAATCGGCACGAAGATCACGATGATCTCGGTCCATTCCAGCGGCCATCCCAGCACGAAGATGATCGCCTGCGACAGGATCATGAACTGGACCGAGCTCATGTTGAGCGACAGCACCCAGCTCTCCAGCAGCGCCTGGCCACCGAGAATGGCGAACACCGCCGAGAACAGCGCCGAGCCGACGAACAGCCAGCACACCATCGACGTGGTCTTGAGGGTGAGGAACACCGCCTCCTTGGTCTTTTTCCAGTTCAGCGTCCGGGCATGGAAGGCGAGCAGGAAGGCGCCGGCGGCGCCCACCGCCGCCGATTCCGTGGCGGTGGTGATCCCGAACAGGATCACGGCGAGCACGACCACCGTCAGGATGCCCAACGGCATCACCGAGGAAATCAGCAGCCGCAGCACTTCGAACTGCTCAGCCTCCATGATCCAGTAATAATAGAACAGCAACAGCAGCAACACGGCCGCGGTAAACGCGAAGTAGAGATAAAATCCCTCCGGCGGACCGGATTCCGACGGCGGGGCGGCGGTTTCGCTCTGCAGGTTGCCCATCCGCTGCAGCACCTCTGGTGCTGCCTTCCTGGCGGGGCCGGATTGTTGCGCGCTGCTGCCGAGTTCCTCGAGCTTTTCCTCGACCGGCGCGCTGCCCGGTGCCGACTGTCCGAGCGGCACCGGGGCCTGGACCTGCTCGATGGCGGCGGGCGCGTCCGGTTGCTGGTGGATCACGACGTACCACCAGATGCTCCACAAGGTGCCGAGCGCCAGCACCAGCGGCACCAGCACGAATGACAGGCTCTTGAGGATTTCCGAATAGCCGAGCCGCACGCCATCCACCGTGATGGCCAAGGCCCGCGAGGGCGCAACGGTTGCGGCCAGAAACGCCGGCAGCATCTTTCGCGAATACAGATGCCTGAACTGCTCCACCCACGGCCGGATCGGCACCCGGGTTTCGCTCTCCGGCAGTTTTGGTGCGATCTTCGGGTTAATCAGCGCCCAGCCGATGATGTAGACGAGATAGAGGAACGCCAGGAAGAAGCTCGGGAACATCGCCGCGGCGTAGAGTTTCACCACCGACTGTCCGGCGACCGCGGCGTAGACGATGATCATCACCGAGGGCGGGATCAGGATGCCGAGCGTGCCGCCGGCGGTGATGACGCCGGAGGCGAGTTTCACGTCGTAGCCGGCCTTCAGCATCGGGTTGAAGGCGATGACGCCCATCAGCACCACGACGGCGCCGACCAGGCCGGAGGCGATGCCCCAGAAGGTGCAGACGATCAGGGAGGCGACCGCGAGCGCCGCCGGCACCCGGCGGAACGCGAGCTGGATCGCGTAGAACATCTTGTCCACCAGCGCGCCGCGTTCCATCACGTAGCCCATCAGGACGAACAGCGGGATGGAGATCAGGACATCGTTGGTCATCGCGCCGTAGGTGCGCTGCACCATCAGGTCGAAGATGTGATTGTCGGCCCAGGATTCGCCGGCGCGGTAATAGGCGAAGAAGCCGAAGAACATCCCGAGGCCCATCAGCGTGAAGGCGGTGGGGAAGCCCATGATGATGACGACGACGATGAGTCCGAGCATCAGCAGCCCGAGTGCGGGATCGCTCATTTCAGCAGGTCTCCGCCCATGCCGCGCTGGCGCGCGCTCTCCTCGATCCCTTGCGCATGCTCGATCGCGTTGCGGCGGGTTTCGTCATCGACATGCTCGCTCAAGGCCAGCTGTTCCTCGACGACGTCGATTTCGCTGACATCCTTGAGGCGGCTCGGCCACACGCCGGTCTTGAGGCAGATGACGCAGCGCGCGATTTCAGCGGACCCCTGCAGCAACAGCAGGATGCCGGCCAGCGGGATCATCGCCTTGAAGTGATAGACCGGCGGCCCGTTCGCGGTGACATTGGAATGCTCGTTGATGCGCCATGACAGGGCGGCGTAATCCCAGCCCGCATAGGCCAGCGCCGCGATGCCGGGCAGGAAAAACACGATGTAGAGCACGAGGTCGAGCCCGGCCTGGGTGCGCGGCCGCATCGAGGAATAGAGAAAGTCGCCGCGGACGTGGGCGTTCTGCGCCAGCGTGTAGGCGCCGCCGAGCATGAACGCCGCGCCGTACAGCATGTTCGATGCGTCGAAGATCCAGGCCGTCGGCATGTTCAGGATGTAGCGCTTGAAAACCTCGGCGCAGACGAGAAACATCAGCCCCATGATCAGCCAGGCGGCCGCCTTGCCGGCAAAGGTGCTGATGCCGTCGATGGTGTGAAGAAAACGGTCGCTGTTCATGGAACCTGGACTGTTCGGTAGAAGGATGATCCGGACGAGATCGAGCCTATCGGCAGACCTGAAATCCGGCGCCGCGCACGATCGCGCTCACGTCTTGAATTCTCAGGCGATGATGGGCCAAAGATACAAGACCCCGCCCGGGATTGCCATCCCGGACGGGGTCTGTGGTCAGATTCTATCGGCTCAGGTCTTCTTCTTGGCGTTGGGGCCGAAGTAGTGATTGTACGCCATGCGGCGGTTCACCACGGTATCCTGCTCCCACTGGGTGGCGCGCTTGGCGAACGCCAGCTGGGAGGCGACGATTTCCTTGAACAGCGGATTTTCCGCCGACTTCTTCTCGACGACCTGGTCGTAGATGTCGAGCTGCGCCTGCAGCACCGAGT
>CALROE020000647.1:0-3090 GCA_943369715.1 Bradyrhizobium ivorense | reverse complement strand
GCTGGACGACGCCATCGAATGGGCCGAGGATCAGATCATCTACCGGCACGGCGGTTTCACCTCCTTGAAAGAAACCTCGCAACTCGGGGAGCAGGCGTTGCTGGCGGAATTGACCAGCGAGGAGATCGCAGCCCTGGCTGAACTTTCAACCGCGCGCAGATACGAAGCGGGCCAACGGATCATCGTGGCGGGCGAGCCGGCCAACTCGCTGTTTTTTCTGCAGAGCGGAATGGTCAGCGTGAAGCTACCGAGCGGCGTGCGGCTCGCATCGCTCGGGCCCGGCATGGAATTTGGCGAGATGGCCATCCTCGAAGGCAGGCGTAGCGCCGATGTCTGGGCCGATACGCAGGTCAAATGCCTGGAGCTGCCGGTCGACAGTTTCGCGGATTATCGCAAACTCCATCCCGAGATCGCACTGCGTGTCATGCGCAATCTTTCCGCCCTGCTGGCGCGGCGTCTGATCCATGCCAATGCAAAAGTGGATCTGCTCAGCGCGTACTAGATGGTCGAATACGTCAATCGCATCAGCCCCGGCCGCGATAGGGCGCCACGCCCTGATCCGGAATCCACATCCCCTTCGGCAATTTGCCGGACTGCCAGAACACGTCGATCGGGATGCCGCCGCGCGGATACCAGTAGCCGCCGATGCGCAGGAATTTCGGCTTGATCTCGGCGACGATGCGTTTGCCGATCATGACCGTGCAGTCTTCGTGAAACGCGCCGTGGTTGCGAAAACTCGCGACGTAAAGCTTTAGCGACTTGGATTCCAGCAGCCACGGGCCGGGCACGTAGTCGATCATCAGATGCGCGAAATCCGGCTGGCCGGTGACCGGGCACAGCGAGGTGAATTCGGGCGCGGTGAACCGCACCACGTAATTGGTGTCGGCTTGCGGATTGGACACGCGGTCGAGTTTTGCCTTTTCCGGGCTGTCCGGCCATTGCACGGCGCGGCCGAGTTGAAGGCCGGCTGATTTCGAGGATTTTTCGGGCTTTTTCGACATCACTGGTCTCCGTTGCGGCGTTAATAGACAATTCGTCTGGCGACGTCACGCCGTCATGCGATGGCCTTTTCGCACCGCACGCGTTGTTGTAGAAGCACCACCTACCGTTCCGTCCGGACATTCTCCAAGAAGGCATCCCCATGACAGCCATCGTCGACATCATCGCCCGCGAAATCCTCGACAGCCGCGGCAATCCCACGGTCGAAGTCGACGTCGTGCTGGAGGATGGTTCGATCGGCCGCGCGGCGGTGCCGTCGGGCGCTTCCACCGGCGCCCATGAGGCGGTCGAGCTGCGCGACGGCGACAAGGCGCGCTACCTCGGCAAGGGCGTGCAGAAGGCGGTCGTCGCCGTCAACGGCGAGATCTTCGAGGCGCTGAGCGAGATGGCCGTCGAGGAGCAGGTCCAGATCGACCAGATCATGATCGATCTCGACGGCACTCCGAACAAGAGCCGGCTCGGGGCCAACGCCATTCTGGGCGTATCGCTCGCCTGCGCCAAGGCGGCGGCGGAATCCTTCGACATGCCGCTTTACCGCTATGTCGGCGGCACCTCGGCGCGGACGCTGCCGGTGCCGATGATGAACATCATCAATGGCGGCGCGCATGCCGACAATCCGATCGATTTCCAGGAATTCATGATCATGCCGGTGGGGGCGCCGACCTTCGCCGAGGCGCTGCGCTGCGGCTCGGAGATCTTCCACACCTTGCGCGGTGAATTGAAGAAGGCCGGCCACAACACCAATGTCGGCGACGAGGGCGGTTTTGCGCCGAACCTGCCGTCGGCGGATGCGGCGCTCGAGTTCGTGATGGCCGCGATCGGCAAGGCCGGCTACAAGGCCGGCGGTGACGTGATGCTGGCGCTGGACTGCGCCGCCACCGAGTTCTTCAAGGACGGCAATTACGTCTACGGCGGCGAGAACAAGACCCGTTCGGGTTCCGAACAGGCAAAATATCTCGCGGACCTCGCATCGCGCTATCCGATCGTCTCGATCGAGGACGGCATGTCGGAAGACGACATGGACGGCTGGAAGCAACTCACCGATCTGATCGGCAACAAGTGTCAATTGGTCGGCGACGATCTGTTCGTCACCAATGTGACGCGGCTGTCCGACGGCATCAAGAACGGCCGCGCCAACTCCATCCTGGTCAAGGTCAACCAGATCGGCACGCTGACGGAAACACTCAGCGCGGTCGAGATGGCCTACAAGGCCGGCTACACCGCCGTGATGTCGCACCGCTCCGGCGAGACCGAGGATTCCACCATCGCCGACCTCGCGGTCGCCACCAATTGCGGCCAGATCAAAACCGGTTCGCTGGCGCGCTCCGACCGCACCGCCAAGTACAACCAGCTGCTGCGCATCGAACAGGAACTGGGCGCGCAGGCGAAGTATGCGGGCAGGGCGGCGCTGAAGGCGTTGGCGTAGCTCGCGGGGGGCGGGTCAAAACAAAAATCGCGAAAACAACCCCATGCACAGATAGCGTGTCGTTGTATTTCAAGAGGTTAGACCTGCCTGAGACAGCCACGAAGTGGCTGTCTCGAAGGTGCTCAAATACCGATCTATGATTCCACGACTTAGTGCGCTGCCGCGAGGCGGCTGGCCGGTTTGCTGGCCGGGGATCTCGCAGCAACCTGGCGCTTCGCTGCGGCGGGCTTGGCCTGCGCTACCTGCTTCTGGCGCTTCTTCACATCCGCGACCGCGAGCTTGGTGCCGCCGCGGCGGGAGACGTATTCCTGGCCGTCGATCGGCCCCACATGCGGTGGGTCGAATTTGAGATACGGTCGGCCGATGCCGTACTGCTTGCCGTTGGCATCGACCCACTTCCAGAGGATTTCCGTCGAAGCCCAGCGCTGCGCCCGATTGGCGCCGTTGACGCTGACGATATCGGCCGCCAGCCCGCGGCCATAGCCGCCGCGAAGGCTGCCGCCGTGGTAGGACCGGTTGCTCGCCGCCTTCAGGCCGCTGGCGATGCCCTGACGATAGTCGTCGCGAAACGCGCTGGTGATGCCGGGCTGGAGGCCGGCGGCCTCGGCGGCGTACAGCGTATGAAACAGTTTGAGCTTGAAGCTGCGATCCATGCCGCCGATCAC
>CALROE020000646.1:0-3101 GCA_943369715.1 Bradyrhizobium ivorense | reverse complement strand
TTCGTCACCTTCAAATAGTCGTCGTAGAAGCCGACGAAGCCGAAGCCGAGCGTCACCGCCAGCACGATCCAGACATAGGGGTTGAGCGGATTGGCCCACAGCACGGTCGAGACCACCACCCCGGACAGGATCATCAGCCCGCCCATGGTCGGCGTGCCCTTCTTGCTGATGAGGTGCGATGCCGGGCCGTCGGTGCGGATCGGCTGGCCCTTGCCCTGGCGAAGCCGCAAATGGTCGATGATCCAGGGGCCGAACAGGAAAACGAACAGCGCGCCGGTCACCATCGCTCCGCCGGTGCGAAAGGTGATGTAGCGAAACACGTTCAGAGCCGTGCGAAACACGCCCAGACCGGGAACCGTGTTGGAAAGGTCAATCAGCCAATAAAACATTCAATCCGCCCTATACCGCGGCTTCGTCATGCGCGGCCCTGCCGGGAAAGCGCTTTTCGAGCGCCGTTACAATCGGTTTCATCTTCGTACCCAGCGATCCCTTGACCATGATCGCGTCACCGGCGCGAATCGCTGCAATCACCTGCGCTTCGAGACCAGCCGAATTCTCCGCATAGCCGCCCCGTTTACCGGTGGAAAGCGCATCCCACAAGTTGCGCATCAGCGGACCACAGCAATACACCAGATCGATGTTGTTGGCCTTGATGGCCTCATTCAGGCCGAGATGCAGCGCCGGGGCGGTAGGACCCAGTTCGAGCATGTCGCCGAGCACCGCGATGCGCCGTCCCTGCGGGCCGACCGCCGCACTGCCGAGTACGTTCAGCGCCGCCGCCATCGACGCCGGATTGGCGTTGTAGCTCTCATCGATCAGCGTCGCCTCGCCGTTGCCGACCTCGAGCGCGCGGCGGGCGCCGCGGCCCACCGCCGGCTCGATCTGCGACAGCGACAGCGCCGCCAGCGCGAGGTCCGCGCCAGCGAGCGAAGCCGCCGCCAGCACCGCCAGCGAATTCATTGCCATGTGGCGGCCGGGCATGCTCAGCTTGTAGGTGACGTCATGGCCGAGGATGTTGGCGTGCACGGCCGAGCGGTCCGGATGCAGCGCGACGTCGATCAGGCGCGCGTCGGATTTCGCGTCAGTGCCGAACGAAACGATCCTGTCGATGCCGAGCTTTTTGGCGCTGCGCACCAGCCTTGCGAACTGCGAATTGTCGCGATTCAGCACCACCGCGCCGCCGGGCTCCAGCCCTGCGAAAATTTCCGCCTTGGCATCGGCAATCGCCTCGATGCCGGCGAAGAACTCCAGATGCACCGGCTCCACCGTGGTGATGACGGCGACCTGCGGCCGCACCATCCTGACCAGCGTGTCGATTTCGCCGGCGTGGTTCATGCCGATCTCGAAGATCGCGAATTTGACCGAAGCTGGGCAGCGCGCCAGCGACAGCGGCACGCCCCAATGGTTGTTGAACGACGAGGCCGAGGCATGGGTCGGTCCTTGCGCCTCCAGCACACGCCGCAACGCCTCCTTGGTCGAGGTCTTGCCGACCGAGCCGGTGATGGCGATCACCTGCGCATCGAGGCGCGCGCGCGATGCAATTCCCAGTTCGACGAGACCGGCGAGCACGTCGTCCACCACCAGGAGCGGCGCATCGGGTGCGAATTTCTCGCGCTGGGCGCGTTCGACCACCGCCAGCGCAGCACCTGCCTTCAGCGCGGCGGCGACGAAATCATGGCCGTCATGGACGTCGCCCTTGATCGAGAAATAAGCATCGCCCGGCGCGATGGTGCGGCTGTCGATCGAAAGCCCCGTGATCGCCTCCGGCAACGCGCCCTGGATTTTCGCGCGCATCGCCTGCGCCATGGCGCCCGAAGTCCATAACGGCGCAACGCTCATGCCACCCTCGATGAAAGTGCTGACGCCACCGCGTCGTGATCACTGAACGGCAGGGTGCCGCCAGCGACGATCTGCCCGGTCTCGTGGCCCTTGCCGGCAATCAGCAGCGCGTCGCCCGGCTGCAGCGCCGCGATCGCCGATCGAATCGCCTCGGCGCGGTCGCCGATTTCGCTGGCGCCCTTTGCCGCAGACAAAATCGCCGCGCGAATAACTTGCGGATTCTCGCTGCGCGGATTGTCGTCGGTAACGATGATGCTGTCGGCATTCTCGGCGGCGATCGCGCCCATCAGGGGCCGCTTGCCGGCATCGCGGTCGCCGCCGGCGCCGAACACCACCACCAGTTTGCGTTTGGCATAAGGACGCAGCGCCTGCAGCGCTTTTGCCAATGCATCGGGCTTGTGGGCGTAATCGACGAAAATCGGCGCGCCGTTGCGCTCGGCGACCCGCTCCAGCCGGCCTTTTGCGCCCTCCAGCAGTTCGAGGCTTGCGAACACCGCTTTCGGCTCGCTGCCGGTGCCGATCGCGAGCCCCGCGGACACCAGCGCATTCTCGATCTGGAATTCGCCGACCAGCGGCAGCCGCAGCTGATAACTCTGCCCGCGATGTTCGAGGGTCAGCTGCTGCGCAAAGCCGTCGATGTCGGCATTGACCAGGCGAATGCCCTCGCCGGCGCCATCGCCGTTTCTGCCGACCGCGACGATCCGCAGACGTCTTGCCCACGCCGCATCGATCACCTGCTGCGAGCAGTCGTGATCGGCGGAGATCACCGCCGCGCCATCGGCCACGACCAGGTCGCGGAACAGCCGCAGTTTTGCGTTCAGGTAATGTGCGACATCCGGATGGTAATCCATGTGGTCGCGCGAAAGATTGGTAAAGCCGCCGGCGGCGATCCGCACGCCGTCGAGGCGGTACTGGTCGAGCCCGTGCGACGAGGCCTCGAAG
This sequence comes from Bradyrhizobium ivorense, assembly GCA_943369715.1. Classification (GTDB taxonomy): domain Bacteria; phylum Pseudomonadota; class Alphaproteobacteria; order Rhizobiales; family Xanthobacteraceae; genus Bradyrhizobium; species Bradyrhizobium ivorense_A. The sequence goes on along the minus strand of CALROE020000646.1, from coordinate 320 downwards.
GCGAGATGGGTGACGCCCTCGCCGGCGATGTCGTCGAGTTGCCGGTGCAGCGCGATCGGATCCGGCGTGGTCAGCGAGCCATAGATGGTGCGCTTCGGCGACACCAGCCCGATGGTGCCGATGCTGGCCGATTCGTGACCGAGCCGCTGCCAGATCTGGCGGGTGAAGGCAGCGACCGAGGTCTTGCCGCTGGTGCCGGTGACCGCCGCGATGGTCTGCGGCTGCCGCGGGTAAAATTTCGCCGCGGCCAGCGCCAGCGCGCGGCGCGGGTTCGGCGTGGTGACGAAGGGCACGCGGATGCCACCAGCCGGCGGATGATC
>CALROE020000645.1:0-3102 GCA_943369715.1 Bradyrhizobium ivorense | reverse complement strand
CATTTGATATTGGGCAAGGTGACGCGGAAGAAGGCCTGCAGGCCCGAGGCGCCGAGCGAGATCGCGGCCTCTTCCTCCTGGGTGCCCTGCTCCTGCATCAGGGGTATCAGCGCCCGCGCGACGAACGGAAAGGTCACGAAAATGGTGGCCAGCGCAATGCCCGGCACCGCGAACAGGATATGGACGTCATTGGCCTGCAGCCACGGCCCCCAAAAGCCCTGCGAGCCGAACAGCAGCACGAATACCAGGCCCGAGATCACCGGACTGACCGAGAACGGCAGATCGATCAGTGAAATCAGGAAGGTCTTGCCGCGAAAATCGAACTTCGCGATCGCCCAGGCCGCGGTGACGCCGAACACCAGATTGAGACCGACCGAAATCGCCGCCACCATCAGCGTCAGCTTGATGGCGGACAGCGCTTCCGGCTCGGACAGCGCTGAAAAATAGGCGAAAATCCCCCTGGAAAACGCCTGCGCGAAGACCACGACCAGCGGCAGCACGACGAACACGGTGAGGAAGGTTATCGCGATCGCGATGATGACAAAGCGAATGATCCTGGGCTCGGTCCGCAGATCCTCCCGCGCCGTAGTTTGTGAGGTTGAACTCAATGTGGATTGAGACGCGTTCATCGCAGGTCTCTCAACGGCCGCGGTGCGCCCCCTCTCCCATGGGGAGAGGGTTGGGGTGAGGGGGTACGGTCTATCGATAGTCCGTGACCCCTCACCCGGATCGCCAAGGCGATCCGACCTCTCCCAAAGGGAGAGGTGGTTCGAGCCCGTTGCTTGGCTTTTCCAATATGCACGCACCGACCTCTAATGCGCCGGGATGCGGGTTTGCGCCCAGCGCTGCAGGCGGTTGACCGCGAAGATGATCAGGAATGACGCCACCAGCATGACGACGGCGATCGCGGTGGCGTCGGCATAGCGGAATTCCGAGAGCCGGATCACGATCAGCAGCGGCGCGATTTCGGAGACATTCGGCAGATTGCCGGCAATGAAGATCACCGACCCGTACTCGCCGACCGCGCGCGCGAAGACCAGCGCAAATCCGGTCAGCATCGCCGGAACGAGGCTCGGCAGGGGCCTGCCCAAAGCAGTCCCGCGACGAGGGGCAGAATACGACGGACCATCTCAGTCTCCATTCGCACCGACGACGGCATCGTCATCGAGAAGCACGCGCACATAACTCGTGATGAATGGCCCCAAGTCAACGAAACCGCGTTTCAATGTTTGCGGCGTCGCAGCGTCATTGTCCTATGAAGTCTTGACGGTATGGATGCCGCATTCCGTCTTGGCCCTGCCGCGCCAGCGGCCGGCACGCGCATCCTCGTCCGGCGAGGTCCGGCTGCTGCAGGGCATGCAGCCGACCGAGAGATAACCCGATGCCGCGAGCGGATGCAGCGGCAGCTTGGCAAGCCGGTAGATTGCCTCGATCCCCTCGCGCGAGACATTGGCGAACGGATTGAATTTCAGCCTGATGCCGTCGTCCTCGACCACGGCAATGTCGGCCCGCAGGCCGCCCTGGAAACGCTTGCGGCCGTTGATCCATGCCGAGAACGGCGCCAGTGCGCGGGCCAGCGGCTCGACCTTGCGGATCCGGCAGCAGGCGTCGGGATCGGAGAACCACAATTCGCGGTCGGGATCCTCGCGCGACAGCGTTTGCTCCGAAGGCTTGATCGAGCGGACGTCGCGCAGCCCCAGCGTCGCGATCAGCGTGTCGCGATAGGCCAGCGTCTCCTCGAACAGCCAGCCGGTATCGAGAAACACCACTGAAATCGCAGGATCGACGTCGGCCATCACCTTGAGCAGTGCGGCCGATTCGGTGCCGAATGACGAGACCACGGCGAGGCGCTCGCGGCCGACGGTCTGCAGCGCGGTTGCGATCACCTGCGCGGGCGAAGCGGTCCGCAACTCGGAAGCGAGTTCCGCGGCCGGCGGCAAACCACCCGGCGCCCGCCCGGTTGCAGCCTGCTGCGCGCGCGCGTTCATTGGCCGGCACTCTCGGAATGGCGCAGTTGCATGCGCCGGTGCAGCGCAGTGATGCGGCCGTCGCCGGTCGGCTGGTAGAACACCGAATAGCGCTTGACCGTGGCGGCAAACGCTTCCGCGTCGCTTTCCTTGTTGACCTGGAAGGCGTCGAAGCCGGCGCGCAGCATGAATACGAACTGGTCGCGCAGCACCTGCCCGGTGGCGCGCAACTCGCCGCGATAGCCATGCCGTTCCCGCAACATTCGGGCCTGGCTGTAGGCGCGGCCGTCGCGGAAATTCGGGAACACCAGCGCGACCACGGCAAGCCGGTCGAGCCAGGGCACGAGATCGTCGATATCGCGGTTGTTCGGCCAGATCACGCCGGTCTTGCCGGCGCGGCCCGACAACGCCTCGGCATCGGCAAGAAAACGCGCGGCGGAAATCAGGATCCCGCCATCATCCGGAAGCTCAGCGTCGTCGGCCACATGGACGAGCGCGTCGGTGGCGATTTTTCCGCCCTTAACGAGTGGCATAGACCCGCCCCCTGAAAGGTTCGACGCCCAGCCGCTTCACCGCGTCGATGAAAAGCTCGTCGGGACGCGCGCGCAGCGCAAGATAGGCTTCGACGATATCCTCGATCACATCGGCGACATCGCCATAGGGCACCGCCGGCCCGATCAACGTTCCGACCTCGGCCTTTTCGTCGGCGCGGCCGCCGATCGTGATCTGGTAGAATTCCTCGCCGTTCTTCTCGACGCCGAGAATACCGATATGTCCGACGTGATGATGGCCGCAGGCATTGATACAGCCGGAGATATTGATATGCAGCCGCCCGATCAGATTGGCGGTGTCGTGATTGGCGAAGCGCCGGGTCAATTCCTGCGCGATCGGGATCGAGCGGGCGTTGGCGAGCGAACAATAGTCCAGCCCCGGGCAGGCGATGATGTCGGAGACCAGATTGACGTTCGGCGTGGCGACGCCGATCTTGTCGAGCGCCTTCCACAGCGCCGGCAGGTCGCGCCTCGCGACATGGGGCAGCGCGAGGTTCTGCTCGTGGCCGACGCGGATCTCACCGAAGGAATATTTGTCGGCGAGATCGGCGATGGCATCCATCTGGTCGGCGGTGGCGTCGCCG
>CALROE020000644.1:0-3119 GCA_943369715.1 Bradyrhizobium ivorense | reverse complement strand
GGTAAAACAATCCAGAGACGGCGCCGTCGGTGTCCTGACCCTCAATGAGCCGGCCAGCCTGAACGCCATGACGCCGGACCTGCTCGGCGGCCTCGCCGCCGCCATCGGCGAGATGACCGATGATTCCAGCGTGCGGGCGCTGGTGCTGACCGGGGAGGGCCGGGGGTTTTGTTCCGGCCAGAACCTCAAGGCCTCGGAGGCGCTCGGCAGCGACATCGTCGCCGGCGTGATGAAGTTTTACTGGCCGGCGTTCCGGGCGTTGCGCGAATGCCGGGTGCCGATCGTGGTCGCGGTCAACGGGGTCGCGGCCGGCGGCGGCTTCAGCCTGGCGATGGCCGGCGACATCATCGTCGCGGCGCGCTCGGCGAGTTTCATCCAGGTGTTCAGCCGGATCGGCCTGGTGCCCGATCTCGGCTCGACCTGGCTGCTGCCGCGCCTGATCGGCCGCCAGCGCGCACTCGAACTGATGCTGCTGAACGAACCGCTCTCCGCCGAACGCGCGCTGCAATGGGGGCTGGTGCGGCAGGTGGTCGATGATGCGCAGTTGATGGACGCGGCGACGCAACTGGCGCAGCGCCTCGCCGCCGGGCCGACCCGTGCGCTGGTCGCGACCCGCGCCTTGCTGGAGGAAAGCGAGCACGCCAGCTACGCCGCCCAGTTCCAGCGCGAGATCGAGGTGCAGTCCGAAATCCGCCGCAGCGAGGACGCGCTGGAAGGCCGCGACGCCTTCGTGGAAAAGCGCGCGGCGAGGTTCAGCGGGCGCTAGGCATAGCTGCTTTCCCGTAGTGTCATCCGGCTGCAAAAGCAGGACGGGTCGGGCACAGCGCCGCTAGTCATCATCGCCCAGGCTGTTGGCGAGTTGCTCCAGCAATTGGCGAAGAGTTTTCTGTTCGGCCCGCGACAGCTCGGAAAACCATTCTCCGATCATCCGGAAGTCACTCTCATTACGCCATTCCCAACCGCGGCTGCCGGCGGCGGTCGCCGTCAAGCGCTTCACCCGGCCGTCGGCCTTGTCCTGGACGATCCTGAGCATGCCCTTGCGCTCGAGACCGGCTGCGATCTGCTTCGCATTCTGGTGACTGGTCGCCATCGCCGAAGCTACCTCACCCAGGGTCGGCTGTCCCCTGGCGCGCACCACGCTCAGCAAGACGCCCTGTTGGCTGGTCAGGTCGGCGTCGCGAAGATGCTGGTCCATGAGGTGCCGGAGCCGCTGGCTGCAGAGCAGGATGAGTCTGAAATTACGGACCGCTTCTGCCGATTTTCCCGCGCTGCGGGCTTCATCGGCGTCCAGTTCGTAGCGGCGCTTGCTTTGATCGGTCATTTAGGTAATGTATTACATAATCGGACGGGGTGCCAGGATTTTTCACAAGGATTTATTCCCAGGGATTATTCACATGATTTGCCTGATGCCGATGTGCGCATATCTGTCCGAGACCTCGCGCATGATCCAGATTTACAAGGCGCTCGAGGCGCAGGGCGCCAGCGTGTGCATGGCGACGCATGGCGGCGTCCACGAGACCCTGTTGCGCAACGAGGGCATCGACTTCGATATTGTCGGGCCTCGCATGGACGAAGCCCGCGGAAATCGATTCGTCGGCGACAATGTCGGTGTCGGCAGTCCCGACCAAAGCATGTACAGCCCTGACGAAATGCGCGCCTACGTTCTGGCGGAGGCGGACTATTTCAAACGCAAGAGAATATCGGCGGCGGTCACGGGCTTTACACTGACCGCGCTGCTCTCGACGCGGCTCGCCGGAATTCCGCTGATCACGGAGCACGCCGGCGCATTCATTCCCCCGTTGTTCGAGCGCAACTTGCTTCCCGCGCCGTCCACGGCGCCGGTACCGCTGTTCAACTATTTGCCGAAAATGCTGGTGCGCCGGCTGCTGAACAAGACCGTCGCAGGCCGCAAATTCTATCTCTCGGGGTATCATGCGCTGGCCGCGGAGCTCGGTATTGCTCCGATACCGAGCTTTCCCGCATTGTTGCTTGGCGATCTTGTGCTGGTGACCGAGGCGCCCGAAGTCTACGGCGTGAGCGAACAGGAGATGAGCAACTGGCGCCCGCGGGGCGATGCTTATTGGCCGACGACACGGTTCGAATACACCGGCCCGCTGTTCGCTGAGTTCGATCTGCCTGTGCCGCCCGGCATCGAACAGGCCTTGCAGCGTTCGCGCCCGACTATTTATGTCGCTTTGACATCTACACCGGCGGAAGTGGTGCGCCGCGTCGTTCGGGCGGCAGCGGCGAGCGACGCCAATGTCATTGTCGCCGGCACGGTGCACGACATTCGCGACCTGGCGGGCGCGAACGTCACGGTCGGTGGCGTGCTGCCAAGCCACAAGATCATGCCGCGGGTCGATCTTGCGATCACCATGGGCGGTCAGGGCAGCGTGCAGTGCGCGATGGCCGCCGGCGTGCCGTTGATCGGCATACCGCTGCATCGCGAGCAGGATTCGAACGTGCATTTTCTGGAGAAAAGGGGGGCGGCAAAACTGCTTCCGCTTGGCGGCATCAATTCCGACAGGATACAGCGCCTGTGCAAGGAGATGCTGTCGACGCCCTCTTATCGAACGGCCGCTCGGTCAATTCAGGCGGCCTATGCGAAGCGAAACGGGCCGGAATTATGCGCCTCGGCGATACGGCGGTATCTGAGCGCGCGTCAGGACGCATGATCGGCGGGAGACCGGCGGCGCCCCTTATTGAGGCGCGGCGGCGTCGGATTTGGATGAATCACGAACTTATTTGCAAATCATTCGCATTTGCATTAGCCTCCTTCCATCGCCATCATCCCGGTGGCTCCGTCAGAAGGTCATTCCATGCGTTTGCTCCGTTCCCTGTCCGTCCTGGCAGCACTTTTTGCTGCCCCCATCGCGGCCCAGGCCGCCGGCAATCTGGCCGGCCAGGAACCGATCGTGGTCACGGTCGAACTCGGCAAGCCGGGCGAGCATGCCTTCGTGCCCAACAAGCTCCGCTTCGAGACCGGCAAGCTCTACAGACTGGTGCTGAAGAACCCGAGCAACGATCCGCACTACTTCACCTCGCACGCCTTCAGCCAGATGATCTTCACCCGCAAGGTCCAGGTCACGCAGCTGCGCGACGGCAAGACCGTCAACCTC
>CALROE020000643.1:0-3122 GCA_943369715.1 Bradyrhizobium ivorense | reverse complement strand
TGACCAGTGCGATCATGAGCTTCTACGGATGGCGGCTTGGACGGAGCCTCGGCCCATGAGCGAGATGGAGAGCGAACTCTCGACCCGGGCCTTCGTCCGCCAGGAACTGGTTGCCGAGCGCGCCGCGCCGATCAAGACCACCGGCTTTGTCGGGTTCTTGCGCACCCGCCTGTTCAATTCGCCGACCAACATCCTGATCACGATCGTATGCGTGCTTCTGCTGTGGTTCATCGTCGGTCCCGCGCTCAGATTCCTGCTGATCGACGCGGTCTGGAGCGGCAAGGATCGCAACGCCTGTCTGGCGGAAAATGCCGGGCACGCGGTCGGCGCCTGCTGGCCGTTCATCCAGGCGAAGTTCAGCCAGTTCATCTATGGCTTCTATCCGGAGGTCGAGCGCTGGCGGGTCAACCTGACCTTCGTCCTCGCAGCGATTCTTCTGGTGCCGCTTCTGATTCCGCGGCTGCCGGCCAAGGGCCTCAATGCCGGCCTGTTCTTCATAGCCCTTCCCATCGTCGCATTCTTCCTGCTGTATGGTGGCGGTTTGAAGGGGTTCGGCGTCAGCTGGACGGCCGGGCTGTTGTCTGGCTTCAACGACAGCATCGGCGACGGCGGCAGCAAGCTCGTGACTTTCAGCCAGACGATCCCGGTGATCGGACCGCTGCTGTGGTTGCTCGGCAAATTCCTCATCCTGCTCAGCATCGCCATTTCCTATGTGCTCTGGCCGCTGACCTGGTTGCGCGATCTAATCCAGGCCTCCCGCAGCCCGGTCTGGGCCGACTTTGCCGCCACCGCCGCCAGCGTTTCCCTGCTGTTGTTCTTCCTGGGCGGAGGGGTCCGCACTGGTTGGCGCGCGCTGATCGTGAGCCTTTCCATCTTCGCCGGCATCGGCATCATCATATCGGTGATGGGCCTCGACCGCGGTGGATTGCCGGTCGTGGACACAAGGCTGTGGGGCGGCCTGCTGGTGACGCTGGTGGTGTCGGTGGTGGGCATCGTCGCCTCGATGCCGGTCGGCATCGCGCTGGCGCTGGGCCGGCGCTCGACGATTCCGTTGATCCGGATCTTCTCGATCGCCTTCATCGAGTTCTGGCGCGGGGTGCCGCTGATCACGGTGCTGTTCTTCGCGACCTACATGCTGCCGTTGTTCGTTCCCACTGGTTTCACCATCGACGGACTGATGCGCGCATTGATCGGCATCGCGCTGTTTGCGGGCGCCTATCAGGCCGAGGTGATCCGGGGCGGCCTGCAGGCGATCCCGCGCGGGCAGGGTGAGGCGGCCAGTGCGCTCGGCCTGTCCTGGGGCAAGACCACGGCGCTGATCGTGATGCCGCAGGCGCTGCGCCACGTCATCCCCGGCCTCGTCAACAGCTTCATCGCGTTGTTCAAGGACACCTCGCTGGTGTCGATCGTCGCGCTGTTCGACCTGCTCGGAATCCTCCGGGCGGCCTTCGCCGACCCGGTCTGGTCGACGCCGACCACACTGTTCACCGGCTTCGCCTTCACGGGCCTGGTCTACTTTGCCTTCTGTTTTGGCATGTCGCGTTATTCACTGTTCGTCGAACGCCGGCTGAACGCACACCAGCGCAACTGAGAATGACCATGACCGCGAACGCGATTGTCACCATCGACCGCCTCAACAAATGGTACGGGGATTTCCACGTGCTGCGTGACATCAACCTCGATGTCGCCAAAGGCGAGCGCATCGTGATCTGCGGCCCCTCGGGTTCGGGCAAGTCGACGCTGATCCGCTGTATCAATGCGCTGGAGGAATTTCAGGAAGGCGAGATCGTCGTCGACGGCATCGAACTCGGGCCGAATTTGCGGCGCGTCGATGAGGTCCGGCGCGAAGTCGGCATGGTGTTCCAGAGTTTCAACCTGTTTCCGCATCTGACCGTGCTGGAGAACTGCACGCTGGCGCCGATCTGGGTGCGCAATATCCCGAAGAAGGACGCCGAAGCCACCGCGATGAAATATCTCGAGCGGGTGAAGATTCCGCATCAGGCCAACAAGTTTCCCGGCCAGATGTCGGGTGGCCAGCAGCAGCGCGTCGCGATCGCGCGCGCGCTGACCATGAACCCGAAGGTCATGCTGTTCGACGAACCGACCTCGGCGCTGGATCCCGAAATGGTCAAGGAAGTGCTCGACACCATGGTCGATCTCGCCAGCGAAGGCATGACCATGCTGGTGGTGACCCACGAAATGGGCTTTGCCAAGGAAGTCGCCAACCGGGTCGTCTTCATGGACGCCGGGCAGATCATCGAGTCCAACACGCCGGCCGACTTCTTCGCCAATCCGCAGCACGCGCGGACCAAGCTGTTCCTGAGCCAGATTTTGCGCTGATCATTTTCTCGTCATTGCGAGCGAAGCGAAGCAATCCATCGTGCCGCAGGGAAGAATGGATTGCTTCGTCGCTTCGCTCCTCGCAATGACGGCCTAAGAGGCCGACGCTCACAGCTTCTCGAACGGCACGTCGATCTGGCTGCGCTTCTCCAGCCACGCCGGCACCGGCAGGTTCTTCGAGCGCATGAACGACGGATTGAACAGCTTGGACTGATAGCGGCCTCCGGAATCGCAGAGGATGGTGACGATGGTCTTGCCGGGCCCGAGCTGCTTTGCGAGTTGGATCGCGCCGGCGATGTTGATGCCACTGGAGCCGCCGAGGCACAGGCCCTCGTGCTCCAGCAGGTCGTAGATCACGGTCACGGCTTCCTCGTCCGAAACCAGGAATGCGTCGTCGACCACGGCGGTCTCGATCACGGGCGTGACGCGGCCGAGGCCAATGCCTTCGGTGATCGAATCGCCCGGTGTCGATTTGGCCTTGCCGTTCTTGAACAGCTCGTACATCGCGAAACCATGGGGATCGGCGCAGGCGACGACGATGTCCTTGTTCCTTTCCTTCAGGGCCCGGCTGGTGCCGGCGAGCGTGCCGCCGGTGCCGACCGAGCAGATGAAGCCGTCGATCTTGCCGTCGGTCTGTTGCCAGATCTCGGGGCCGGTCGAATCGTAATGCGCCTTGGCGTTGTCCAGATTGTTCCACTGATCGGCGAACAGCACGCCGTTCGGCTCCGTCTTGCGCAATTGCGCGGCCAGCCTTTTACCGACATGCTGATAATTGTTGGGAT
>CALROE020000642.1:0-3132 GCA_943369715.1 Bradyrhizobium ivorense | reverse complement strand
AGCTCCAAACCCTCGTGTCCCGGACGCGGCGCAGCGTTCTTCACGTTGCTCCGCAGAGCCGGGACCCATGAAACTTGCTTGCCGTTGGATGGACCCCGGCCTAGCAGTGCATCGCGGCATCCGGGGCACGTTGCAGGACATTCGACAACGAAAAAAGGCGCCCGATCCGGGCGCCTTTTTGGTTGTCGGCAGGATCGCCCGGCCCTTACTTCGCAGCCGGATTGGCCGCCGGCGTGCCGGCGGGCGGATTGGCCTCGAGCTTCTTGCGGGCTTCTTCAGCGCGCTTCTGCAGCTCTTCCTGCAGCTTCTTCTGGGTTTCCTCGAACACCTTGGGATCGGTCGGCGGACCGTCATAGGCCTTGGCGAATTCGGCCAGCGGCAGCGGCAGCGTCAGCGGCGCGCCGTTGGAGTTGATCGCCTGCACCACCAGGTTCTGTCCCTTCTTCATGCTCGCCAGCAATTCCGGCGTGACGTCGTAGTCCGACATGCAACCATTGGCGAAGCAGATCACATAGGGGCTTTGCGCAGGCGCATTGGCGTCGACGATCACGCGGGTTCCGTGAACCAGCTGCATGCCGAGCGGAAGCGTGACGCGCAGGATCTTCTTGGGCTCGCCTTCGGGCTCGATGATGACGGCCGCGATGACGGGCTGGCCGGACTCGATGCGACCGTCCTTGCCGGTGAAGCAGACCTGCTTGGCGCCGGCGTCCTGGCCCTTGAGGCAGAACTTGGTCCAGGGCGCATAGATCAGCTGAACCTGCTGATCGGCGGGCTGGCCGCCCGCGGCGGGTGCTCCGGCTGGCGGCGCGGCGGGCTGTGCCGACGGAGCCGGCGCTGGCGCCTTCGGGGCCGCCTTGGGCGCGGCCTTCGGGGCCGCCTTGGGCGCGGCGGCGGGGGCCCCGGGTGCCGGGGCCGGCTGCTGGGCCTGCGCGCCGGAAGCCAGCAATGAGGCGGACAGTGCGGTCGCCACCAACAGGGCGGTAACCCGCCCACGCGGCCATACCGGCGCGGCCAAGATGCGGAAATTCATTGCGGAAAACCCTTTCTGAACGGAAGCGGCAGAAACCGCTGCAGGCACCGACACCTAGCCGTTGAGCGGCTGTCTCTTTGCCAAATGAGGCGGATACGTGACAGGCCCTGCCGTCTTGGTCAATTGCCCGCCTTCAATACAGCGGCGGACGAAAAGATCAATGCCGACAGGCATCCTGGCGACCTGCCGGGACCGGGTCCGGCGGCTATGGTAAAAGCCGCTGTGCACAATATCGAATCAAATCCGCGCGCTGCGTCGCCAATTTCCGGGCGCCCTCGCGTTCAAGCCGTGGTCTGCGCTTTGCTGGCTTTGGCTGGTGGCCTTGCGCTCGCGGCCGGCTCCTGCCGGGCGGCCGAGCCGCGCCATGCCATCGCCATGCACGGCGCCCCGGCCCTGCCGGCCGATTTCTCCCACATGCCCTATGCCAATCCCGCGGCGCCGAAAGGCGGCCGGCTGGTGCAGGGCGTTCTCGGCACTTTCGACAGCCTCAACCCGCTGATCGTCAGGGGCCTCGCCGTGCAGCAGGTCAGGGGCTTCGTGGTCGAAAGCCTGATGGCGCGCGGCAATGACGAGCCCTTCACGCTTTACGGCCTGCTGGCCCAACGCGTGGAGACCGACGACAGCAGGAGCTATGTCACCTTCCATCTCGATCCCAGGGCGCGTTTTTCCGACGGCAAGCCTGTGCTCGCCGAGGACGTATTGTTCTCGTGGGCGCTGCTGCGCGACAAGGGCCGTCCCAATCATCGCCAGTATTACGCCAAGGTCGCCAAGGCCGAGGCGTCGGGTCCGCTCACCGTGCGGTTCGACCTCGCCGGCGCCAACGACCGCGAGCTGCCGCTGATCCTCGGCCTGATGCCGGTATTGCCGAAGCATGCCGTCGACGTCGCAACGTTCGAAGAGACCTCGATGACGGCGCCTATCGGTTCCGGCCCCTACCGCATCACTGCGGTGAAGCCCGGCGCCAGCGTCACGATGACCCGCAATCCCGATTATTGGGGCCGCGACCTGCCGGTCAATCGCGGGCTGTGGAATTTCGACGAGATCAGGCTGGATTTCTATCGCGAGGCCAACGGCGCCTTCGAAGCGTTCAAGCGCGGCCTCTACGATTTTCGCGTCGAGACCGAACCGCTGCGGTGGCACGACGGATATGATTTCGCGGCGGCCCGCAGCGGCGAGGTGATCCGCGACGCCATCAAGACCGGGATGCCGCAACCTGCCGAATTCCTCGTGTTCAACACAAGGCGTCCGGTCTTTTCGGATATCCGCGTGCGCCAGGCGCTGACGCTGCTGTTCGATTTCGAATGGATCAACCGCAACTACTTTTTCGGGCTCTATGGGCGCACCGCGAGCTTCTTCGCGGGCTCCGTGCTGTCGGCCTATGGCCGAGCGGCGGATGATCGCGAGCGGGAGCTGTTGAAACCGTTCGCGTCGCATATGCCGCCCGATATTCTCGACGGCAGTTACCGCCTCCCCGTCACCGACGGTTCCGGCCGCGATCGCGCCACGCTGCGCAGCGCGCTGAAGCTGTTGTCGGAGGCCGGCTACGAACTCGACGGCGCGGTGCTGCGGCAGCGTTCGACCAGGGCCCCCCTCACCTTCGAAATCCTGGTGACGACGCGCGATCAGGAGCGCATCGCGCTGGCCTACCAGCGCGACCTGAAGCGCGCCGGCATCGAGGCGTCGGTGCGTGCGGTCGACGCCGTTCAGTTCGACCAGCGCCGTCTCGCTTTCGAGTTCGAGATGCTGCAGAACCGCTGGGATCAATCGCTGTCGCCCGGCAACGAGCAGTCGTTCTACTGGGGCAGCGAGGCCGCGGGAATTCAGGGCACGCGGAACTATATGGGCGCCAGGGACCCCGCGATCGACGTCCTGATCGCGGCCTTGCTGGAAGCGCGCGAGCATACCGATTTCGTCCCGGCGGTGCGGGCGCTGGACCGGACCCTGATGTCGGGCTTTTACGGTATTCCACTGTTTAACGTTCAGGAGCAATGGATCGCGCGCTGGAATCGGATAGAACGACCTGACGCCACTGCCCTGACCGGGTATCTGCCGGAAACCTGGTGGCAGCGGCCCGACGCCCAACCGAAGTGATCCCCGTGATC
>CALROE020000641.1:0-3139 GCA_943369715.1 Bradyrhizobium ivorense | reverse complement strand
GGCGTAGTGCACCAGCAGGGCGCCCCACAGCCCGGCATTGCCCAGAGATCGCAGCGCCAGCCAGGCGGCGAGGAAGATCCCCAGCGACAGCACCATCAGATTGCGCATCTCGCGCGCCCAGGTGGCGCCGATGAAGATGCCGTCATAGGCAAAGGCGAACACGCCGAGCACCGGCGCCAGCGTCACCAGCCACAGATAGTCGCGGGCGCTGCGGCGGACCTCTTCGCTCGCGGTCATGATATCGATCAGCACGGGTCCGAACAGCGCGTAGGACGCGGTCACCGCCAGGGCAAAGCCGAATCCCCAGGAGATCACCAGCCGGGTCGCGCCGGTGAACCCGCTGCGGTCGCGTGCGCCATAGGCCTTTCCGCATAATTGCTGGGCGGCGTGGGCGAGGCCGTCGAGGAAGAACGCGCTGACCAGCAGGAAATTCTGCAGCACCGCGTTGGCGGCCAGCGTGACGTCGCCGTAGCGCGCGCCCTGCGCGGTGAAGAACAGGAAGGCGGCGATCAGCGAAGCGGTGCGGATCAGGATGTCGCGGTTGACCGCCAGCATCCGGATCAATTTGGTTCGATCGAGCAGCGCCGCGCGCGGCACTGCGGGCAGTCCGCGCGAAAGCCTGCGGGAGATCAGAAAGCCGAACACGAGGCCGGCGGCTTCCGCGGCCAATGCGGCGATCGCCGCTCCGGCGATGCCGAAATCGAACACCAGCACCAGCAGCGCCGTCGCCGCCACGTTGATGAGGTTGATGGCGATCTGCATCCCGAGCGCGAGCGTGGCGCGGGCCTGGCCGACCAGCCAGCCGAGCACGACGTAATTGGCCAGCACCAGCGGGGCCGACCAGATCCGGATGTCGAAATAGATTCGCGCGGCGCGGGTGACGCCTTCGCTGCCGCCCATCGCGTCGAACAAGACGGAGGCAAGCGGGATCTGCAGCGCAATGAGGGCCGTGCCCACCATGGCCGCGACGGCGAGGCCGCGCAGGAAAATGGCGCGCAATTCCCCGGTTTCGCCGGCGCCGAGCGCCTGCGCGGTGAAGGCCAGCGTGCTCATGCGCAGGAAGCCGAACAGCCAGAACAGGCAGTCGAACACCACGGACGCGATCGCGACGCCGCCGAGCAGCGTCGGATCGCCCAGCCGCCCGATCGCGATGGTCGAGACGATGCCGATCAGCGGCGTCGTCAGGTTGGCCACCATCGCCGGACCGGCGATGGCAAAGACCTGTGCGGTCGTGACCTTCGATGGGGAAACTGGCAACCGCAGTTCGCGATCTATCGTCCGCGCGGCGTGCCGAACAGCCGCGACAGCAGCCAGATCGGGATCACGATCACGGCGCCGAGCAGGAAGTAGCGCCACACCCAGTTGATGGCGTCGAAGCCGAGATTGTAGATCCAGTCGAACAGCCGCCGGATGCTGCTCAGGATGTTCCAGGGATCGAAGCCGATGGCGGACAGCACCACGCCGACCAGGATCGACAACAGGATCAGCCGAACCGCCACTGCCAGCGGCGAGCCGCCGAGAAAGCGATAGAGACCGTCATTGGCTGCCGGCAGTTCTCGGGTGTCGTTGGGCATCGATGGTCTCCGGCGCGGATTGGCCCGCGCAGTATAGTCTGGTCGCCCTGACATGGGAAACCCGTGTGTCGGCGTCAATGGCCTGATGTCACCGGCTGCTGATCGAAAACCTCGGTCTTCAGCATCCGCTCGAGGGTTTCCAGCCGGTCGGCCTCGCGCGGCGGCTTGTCCCAGCGCAGCCGGTTGATGCGCGGAAACCGCATCGCCACGCCGGATTTGTGCCGTGGCGAGCGTGCCAGGCCCTCGAAGGCGACCTCCAGCACCAGCCCCTGGTCGGGTTCGTGCACCACATGCCGCACCGGTCCGAATTTCTCCGTGGTGTTGCGCCGGACAAAACGGTCAATCTGCACCAGTTCCTCGTCGGTGAAGCCGAAATAGGCCTTGCCGACCGGCACCAGCTGCTCGCCGCCGTCGCCTAAGGTCCAGACCCCGAAGGTGTAGTCCGAATAATAGGACGAGCGCTTGCCGTGGCCGCGCTGGGCATACATCAGCACGGCGTCGATCAGATGCGGATCGCGCTTCCATTTCCACCACTGCCCCTTCGGGCGGCCCGGCAGATAGAGCGCGTCGCGGCGCTTCAGCATCACGCCTTCGACTGCTTCGGAGTCTTCGCCGGCGCCGGCGGGATCGGCGCGGGCGGCGGTGAGCGTGTCCCAGCTGTCGAATTCAATCACCGGCGAAAGATCAATCCGGGGATCGTCGAGTTTGGCGATGAAGGCTTCCAGTCGCGTGCGGCGTTCGACGAACGGCAGCGTGCGCAGGTCGTCATCACCATCGCCGAGCAAATCATAGGCGCGCAGATGGATCGGATATTCCTTTGTGAGTTTTGGCGAGACCAATTTGCGGTTGAGGCGCTGCTGCAGCACGTTGAAGGTTTGCACACGGCCGTCGCGCAGCACGAGGAGTTCACCGTCGAGGGTGCCGGGCAGGCGCAATGATGGCAGCAGATCGGGAAAGCTCTTGGTGATGTCCTCGCCGCTGCGCGAATAAAGCCGCGCCTGCATCTGGCCGTCCGCGTCGCGGCCTGAGACTGCCTGCACCCGGATGCCGTCCCACTTCCATTCGGCGATGAAATCGGCGGCCGCGAGATTGGCAAAATCCGCATCCTCGATCGCGTGCGCCAGCATGACCGGACGGAACGGCGTGGGATCGAGATTGACAGGTTGTTCGGCGCGGCCCTCCAGCCATGCAAACAGATCGAGATAGGGCGGCTCGAGACCCGGCCACATCAGTTCGACATCGTGCGGGTCCTTGTCGCCGAGCGCTGCCGCCGCCGTCTTGGCCAGCCGCGCCGAAATCCCGATCCGCATCGCGCCGGTAATGAGCTTCAACAATGTCCAGCGCCCGGTTTCGTCGAGCTCGTCGAGCCAGCGCGTCAGCTGTCCTGGAAGCTCGGTCTTGCCCAGCGTGCGCAGCGTGGTGACGACCTCGGTGAGGGTGGGCGGTGGCGGGTTGTTGTGGCCCTTCGTCTCCCCTCCCTCCACGCGCGACTTGTCCGCCGAAGCGTTAGCGAAGACGGCAGCGCGTGCCTTCTCCCCTCCCCCCGCGAGCGCAGCGAGTGGCGG
>CALROE020000640.1:0-3143 GCA_943369715.1 Bradyrhizobium ivorense | reverse complement strand
ATACGCTGCTGGTGGTGACGGCGCCGCTGCCGGTCCGCGGCTTCATCAAGCAGCATGATTTTGTCGAACTGACGCTGCTGGAATCGATCCACGGCGTGGCGGTGCATCCCAGCTCCGAGGACGTCGTCGCCGAGGTCGCGTCCGACAGGGTCATCATCGGCCGTCCCGGCGGCTTGACGCTGTCATCGGCCGACGTCGCCTCCGAGCGCGCGACAATGGCGGTGCGCCCGATTTTCGACGTCACCGAGTGGCGGAAGAACCAGGCGGAAAACTTCATCGTGCGCCAGGATGAGCTGATCGCTGCGGCGGGGGCATTGGAGCCGCCTCAGCGCACCCAGGCCCGGATCAACCTCGCGCGCTTCCTGATGTCGCGCGGGATGTATTGGGAAGCCAAGGGCGCCGCCGATCTCGCGCTGGCCGACGCCAAGCCGGGGTCGGAGGATTCGATCGCCCTGATGGTGCGTGTGGTCGCCAACATCCTGATCGGCCGTCCCGAGCAGGCGCTGAAAGACCTCGCCAATCCCGTGATCGGAGCCAATTACGATTCGCAGCTGTGGAAAGCGCTGGCCTATGCGCGCCAGGGCAAGTGGGCGGAAGCGCGCGAGAAATTCAAGAACGTCGAATTCGCCATCACCTCGCTGCCGATCGAGCTGCAGCGCATCGTGATTTCGGAGGCGATGCGCGCCTCGCTCGAGGTCAGGGATTTTTCCGGCGCGGCCAAGCGCGGCAGCGACTTGCAGGTGGTCGGTGTTCCCAGGGAGATGAAAGCGGCGACGGCGGTGCTGTTCGGCCGGCTCGCCGAGGCGCTCGGCCACGACAAGGACGCGCAGAACGAATACAAGGTCGCGATCGAATCTTCCGACCGCGCCGCGGCCGCCGAGGCCAAGCTGCTCGATATCATCCTGCGCCAGCGGCGTGACGAGACCAACCAGGCCGACGCCTTGCGCGAACTGGAGACGCTTGCGGTGTTGTGGCGCGGCGACGCGATCGAGGTGCGGGCGCTGCAGATGATGGCGAAGATCTATACCGATATTGGCCGCTACGGCGAGTCGCTGGCGGCGGCGAAGGCCGCCACCAGGCTGCAGCCGAATTCGGAAATTTCGCGGGCTGGCCAGGATGCGTCGGCGGCGCTGTTCGCCCAGCTCTATCTCAGTCCGAAGGGCGACGATCTTCGCCCGGTCGATGCGCTCGGGATGTTTTACGAATACAGCGAACTGACGCCGATCGGACGGCGCGGCGACGAGATGATCCGCCGGCTGGCGGACCGGCTGGTCGCGGTCGACCTTCTCGATCAGGCCAGCGAACTCCTGCAGTACCAGGTCGACAAGCGGCTGGAGGGTGCGGCGCGCGCCCAGGTCGCCGCGCGTCTGGCCATGGTCTACCTCACCAGCCGCAAGCCGGACCGCGCGATATCGGCGCTTCGCACCACGCGGATCGCGGACCTTTCCGGCGAACTGCGCCAGCAGCGGCTGTTGCTGGAGTCGCGCGCCCAGAGCGATGTCGGGCGCCATGACCTCGCGCTCGACATCATCTCGAACATTACCGGCCGGGAAGCGATCCGGCTGCGTTCCGACATCTACTGGGCGTCGCGGCGCTGGCGCGAATCCGCCGAGCAGATCGAACTGTACTACGCCGATCGCTGGCGCGACTTCAAACCGCTCGACCCGGTGGAGAAGGGCGACGTGATCCGCGCGGTGGTCGGATACGCGCTGGCCGAGGACGCCATCGGTCTGGCGCGCTTCCGCGAGAAATATGCGCCCTTGATGAGCGGCGAGGCCGACCGGGCCGCGTTCGAGACCGCCGGCAAGTCGACCGGCGCCAGCAGCGCCGAATTCGCCATGATCGCGAAAATGGCGGCCAGCGTCGACACGCTCGACGGCTTCCTGCGCGAAATGAAGCTGCGCTTTCCCGACGCCACCGCCCGGGCGCCGCTGCCGCCGGAAACCATGAAGGGGGAACCGGTCCACACCGGCTCGCTGCCGGAGATCGTTGGCCTCAAGCGCATGGAAGTGAAGCGGTAGAGCGTCGCAGCCCGCCGTGGTCCCCTCGACGGAGGCGCACCGAACCGGCAACCTGCGGCAAACCAATGCCACGGAGGAAACCGACGCCATGAACAAGCCCGTCAAGACCGAAGCCGAGCTGATTGCGATGGCGAGGGCCGAGTTGAAGGTCCACGCCGACTGTCCGGACGGCATCGAAATCTCCGTGCTGCGCGACGGCGACAGCTGGGAATTCCGCGCCTCAGCCGACGAGGCGACGATCGCAAAACCCGGTTATCCCGAAAGCGTCATGATGCTGGTCCAGATCGGCGACCACCTCAGCAAGCAGTATGATGTGAAGGGGTAGAAGCGGGGGAAAGCGCGATCGTCGTTTGCGACGCCTGTTCCGCCGTCGTCCTGAGGTGCGAGCTACCTCGGCGAGCCCTCGAGGGACGTTGAGAGAACTCCATTGCTGCCCATCCTTCGAGGGCTTGCAATTCCGCGGCGCAATTGCGCCGCTGAAAGCGCGCACCTAAGGATGACGGGCCGCTTGCTGATGCACGCTACCAACTTCACCCGTTGATATCGCCGCTACGACATCTCCGATATATTGCACACCCGCAGCTTCGAAGAGGCCATCCGCCGTGATCAAATTTTCGATTCGAAACAAGATCATGGGCATCGCGGTGACGCTGATCGCGTTGATGGTGATCACCGCGGTATGGACCGTGGTGCTGGTGATGCAGGTTGGGACCCGGATCGAGGAATTCACCTACAGCTACGTGCCCGCTTATGGCGATCTGGCGCGGGCCAATATCCGCTCGCTCGAGCAGGGCATCACGATACGCCGGATCATCATCGACAGATTGCAGTCGCCGAACGACGGCAGTCAGCAGACCGCGCTGCGCAACAGCTATGACTCGCTTGGCGGGCAGGTCGAACTGGAAATCCTGGCCGCGCGCGCCTTGATCCAGGGGCTGATCGCGAAGGGTCCTGCGCCCGGCGAGGTATCGACGCTCAGCCAGTTCGAGAGCCGTATCGATGCCATCAACGACGACACAAGGCGCCGCCTCGACGCCGAGATCAAGCGTCTGCTGGTGGCGCTTGACGGCGGCGACAGGAAGGCTCTCGCCGGGGAAATGGAGCGCGTCGATGAACTCCGCG
>CALROE020000639.1:0-3147 GCA_943369715.1 Bradyrhizobium ivorense | reverse complement strand
GTTTGATTGAGCGTGGCGGGCGGCGATTGATTGAGCGTCTGCGTGGTCGACGTTCCCGTTACCGTGGCTTGGCCGCCGGTGGCGCGTCCCCAGATTCCGCCGCCCGGCGAGTTCGGCGGCGGATTGCCCGGTGCCGACACGAAGGCGCTGCCCTGTCCCGCCTGGAAAACCGTATTGGCGTTGCTGGTCGCCGCCGATATCTGCGCGGACAGGGCGCTGGTGAACTGACCGAGGATGCCGGCGCCGGGTCCCGTTGTCCCCGGCGGCACGCCGATTCCGCCGGGCCCTGCGATATTGGTGACGTTGCAGTTTTGCGCCCTTGCGGCCGTCGGCGCCGACAGCAGCACGGCTAATGCGACGCCTGCAAAAATCCTGATCCCGTTGCCGGCAAGCACGCGCAATTTTGCAATGCGAAAAGCGGTCATTCGAATCCCCAGTCCCGGAAAATTGGAATCAACGCAAAATACGCGACCGTCGCGCAAAATCTAAGACAGCATTCTGCGAGCCGAAAGCGTAACGAAGCGACCGCGCGGGATTCCCGCTGCGAATTTCGCGCCCTGTAACATAGGCGCCACAACAACAGACCCGGTTACCTGCAAACCACCCATCATATGAATAGGGCCATGGGCTGAATGTTGGTTCGCCGGTTTCCGGAGGCCTTGCACCGGAAGCCTTGCAAGTGATCCACGTCACACCGCGCCCGGTATCGGATTTGGCAGATTGAATGATTCGTCTGCGTCAATGGCAGCCCGTTGATCGGGGAGGACGGAGAAGATATTGCTTTGGTGGGTCAATGGATTTCGGGCCAGCCGCCCGTCATGCCAGTTTCGACAGGAAAATGATAAAGCGCCTCGTCTCATTGGCGGCACTGATCGGAGGGGCCATTCTTGCGATGGCTTCCGAGGCCGCATGGGCGGAGAAGCGCGTTGCGTTGATCGTCGGCAATTCGAGCTACCAGACCGTTCCGCAGCTGGCCAATCCCTCGCGGGATGCGAACGCCGTGGCCAGGATGTTCAGGGACGCGGGCTTCGATTCCGTCGAGGTCCAGATCAACGTCGGCAATCTCGAATTCAAGCGCGCGATCCGCAAGTTCGAAACATCAGCCGATCAAGCCGATATCGCTGTCGTCTACTACGCCGGTCACGGGCTCGAACTCGCCGGAACCAATTACCTCATCCCGATCGACGCAAGGCTCGCCAGCGATCGCGACGCGGACGACGAAGCGATACTGCTGGAGCGGCTGGTGTCGTCGGCGGATGGCGCCAAGCGGCTGCGTCTCGTCATTCTGGACGCCTGCCGCGACAATCCTTTCGTCCCCGTCATGCGCAGGGAACGCAAGGTCGCCAATCGCGCGGTGACCTCGGGCCTCGGCCGGGTGGAGCCCACCAGCACCGACACCCTGATTGCCTATGCGGCGAAGGCGGGCTCCACCGCCGACGACGGCGACGGCCAGCACAGCCCCTTCACCGCGGCGGTGCTGAAAAACCTGACCGTGCCAGGTCTCGACGTCCGGCTCGCCTTCGGCCGCGTCAGGGACGAGGTACTGAAGACCACCAACAACCGGCAGGAGCCGTTCGTGTACGGCTCGCTCGGCGGCGGCAATATTTCGCTGGTGCCGGCGCCGGCGGTCGCGCGGGACGCGCCAATCAGCGACGTCAAGGCCGACTATGAACTGGTGCAGAAAATCGGATCGCGCCGCGCCTGGGAGGTGTTTCTGGGCACCCATCCCACCGGCTTCTATGCCGACCTGGCGCGCGCGCAGATGGAGAATCCGAGCCCGGCGCCACCGGCGAATATGACCGTTGCGGCTCTCCCGCCGCAGGCAACGCCTTCCGCCCGCGAGTCCGCCTCGAAGGAAGCGCTGGAGTGGGACAAGCTGAGGGACTCAACCGATCCGGCGGCGCTGCAGCGATTCATCAAGCGCTATCCGGATTCACCTTTATCCATCACCGCCCAGCAGCGGATGGATCTGCTCAAACAGGCCGCCCAGGAGCGCGAGGACCAGGCGCGTGCGGCGCGCGAGGCCGCGCGCAAGGCCGCGGAGGAAGCGCTTCGGCAGGCTGAGCAACGCAAGGCCGAACTGGCGGCTGCCAAAAAACGCGAAGAGGACGAACGCCGCGCGCGCGAGGCGGAAGCTGCCGAGAAAGCGAAAGCTGCCGCGGCGGAACTGGCGGCGGCGAAGAAACGCGAGGAGGAGGAACGCCGCGCCAAAGCCGCGGAAGCCGAACAGAAGGCCAGGGCGGCGGAAGCCGAGCGCAAGGCCGCGGAGGCCAAACAAAAGGCCGAGCAGGCCGAACGCGACAAGGCGGCCGCGGAAGCCGCAACTCTGCGGGCGGCGAGCGAAAAGCAGGCCAGAGAGGCGGAGGCCGCGCGCAAGAAGGCGGAGTTGGCGGCGGCTCACGAAGCCACCTGCAAGAGCGAACAAGCCAAACTCGAGGAACTCATCGCCAGGGGCAGCGAGGGCTCGGGCGTGCAGGACCTCGTGTCTTTTTCCAGGACCGTCGGCTGTGACCGACTCGGACCGCTGGTTGTCGCCAGCCTCGACAAATTCAGAGTCGAGGCAGCCAAGCGCGCCGCGGCGCTGCCCAATTCGCCCGAATTGCTTCGCGCGGCGCAAGTCCAGCTCATTCGCCTCGGCTGCCTGACCGGCAAGATCGACGGCACGCTCAACCCCACGACCAGGACCGCGCTCGGCCGCTACCTCTCTATCGAGGGCCAGCCGACCGAGAATGCCAGTGTCACCGAGGGGCTGGTCGCGGAACTGAGCAGGCATGCCACCCGCGTCTGCCCGATCGAGTGCCGGTCCGGCGAGACCCTGAAGGGCGAGACCTGCGTCGCCGACGAGAAGCCGAAGGCGCCGCCCGCCGTCGCCGCACGCACGAGGGATGACGAAGACGATGCGCGGTCGCGCCGGAAGCAGGGTGGCCGCCAATCGGATCGTGAAGCGCGGACGAAGCCGGCGCAGGATGCCCCGCGCGCGCGCCAGCAGGCGGTGGCCCGCCCGAGCATCGTCAGTGGCGGCCGCAGCGGCGGCGGCAGTGCGATGATCGGCGTCGGTTTTTGACGTGAGGGCACGTGTCGCCTAAAGCGAGATGGCTTTTGGTTGAGCCGGTTGTCGGCGTATTCGGTTTACCTCTCCCCAGCGGG
>CALROE020000638.1:0-3153 GCA_943369715.1 Bradyrhizobium ivorense | reverse complement strand
AGCTCGTCGAGGAAGCGCACCTCGCGCGGATATTTGTACGGCAGCAGCTTCGCCTTGACGAAATCCTGCAGCGACTTCGTCGTCTCCGCTGCATCGAACCCACGCTCGTTCATCACCACCACCGCCTTCAGCGTCATGCGGCGGTCCGGCAGTTCCGCCGCGAACACCGCGCATTCGCGCACGGCGGGATGCTCGGCGAGGCAGAGCTCGACCTCGAGCGGATAGACCCATTGTCCGGAGATTTTGATGAGGTCGTCGGCGCGGCCGCGGAAGAAGTGGAAGCCGTCGGCATCCCTGACAAAGCGGTCGCCGGTGTAGATCCAGCCACCCTCGCGGATGGTCTCGGCCGATTTGTCCGGCCGGTTCCAGTACAGCGGCGTGTTGGAATCGCCGCGCACCCACAGGATGCCTTCCTCGTTGTCGCCGACGTGGCGGCCGTCCTTGTCCTTCAACTCGATCTCATAGCCGGGGACGCGCAGGCCGGCGGCGCCGGGCTTTTTCTGCCCCGGGCGATTGCTGAGATAGATGTGCAGCACTTCGGTCGATCCCAGCCCTTCGACGATTTCGAGGCCGGTCAGCGCCTTCCAGCCGTTGAACACCTCGGCGGACAGCACCTCGGCGGCGGACAGCGCCATCCGAAGCGAGGAAAAATCCGTGGCCGCCGCGTTGTCGGCCTTGGTAAGCGAGGTGTAGAGCGTCGGCAATCCAAAGAAGACCGAGGGCCGGAAGCGTTCGATCGCCGCAAAGATCGAGGCCGGCCTGGGCTGGCCCGGCAGCAGCAGCGTGGTGGCGCCCGCCGCGAACGGGAAGGTGATTGAATTGCCGAATCCATAGGCGAAGAAGATCTTTGGCACCGAGAAGCAGATGTCGTCGGGCGCGAGCTTCAGCACGTTGCGGGCGAACGCAGCCTCGCTATAGGCCATGTCGTGCTGCAAATGGACGATGCCCTTGGGACGCCCGGTCGAGCCCGACGAATACATCCAGAGCGCCATCTCGTTTCGGCCGGTGTCGGCTTCCGCAAGCTCGGTGGGAAACGCCGGCAGCCAGTTCTCGGCGATGATGGTATTCGCCGCAGCATGAGCGGGTGTCGCGCCATTGACCACGATCAGCGTGCGCAATGCCGTGTCTTGGCAGGCCTGGGCATTGAAGCGCGAACAAAATTCGGCATCGGCGACCGCCACGGCGGCGCCGGAATCCGCGAGGTAGAACTGCAGCAGGTCGGGCGGCGTCAGCGTGTTGATCAACAGCGGCACGAAACCCGCCCGCACCGCGCCGAAGAATGCCGCCGGATAGGCTGGCGTATCGTCGAGGAACATCAGGATGCGGTCGCCGCGCTGCAGTCCGAGCGACACAAAACCGTGTCCCCAGCGGCAGGCTTCGGCGCAGAGTTCGGCATAGCTGCGCGTCCCCAGCGGGCCGATCAGCGCAAGGCGGTCGCCATGGCCTTTCGCAAGGTTGTCGAACAGGATACGGCTGGCGTTGTAGGTATGCGGGATTGCAAAACCGATTTCCCGCGCGCCCGGGCTGTCCGATGGCACCTGGTCGGCGATTTCGTGTGTCATCGGCTGGCCTCGTGCGGCTTCGACGCCTCATAGCGCGCCATGAAGGCCGGCGACATTGCGCGCAGCCTGTTATCGTCGATCCGGCCGGAGCGGGTGATATAGCTGTAGGCAAAATCCATCAGGCCGAGTTGCATATGCTCGGGGAATTTCTCGTACCAGGCGGCGCTGGTTCGCGCCGCCTTCACCAGCTTTTGCACGATCGGCTTGCGCTCGGCCTGGTAACGCTCGAGCGCTGCGGGAACGTCCGTCACCGCTTCCAGCGCCTTGACCAGCGCGATCGCGTCCTCGATCGCAAGCCGCGTGCCCGATCCGATCGAGAAATGCGCCGAATGCAGCGCGTCGCCGATCAACACCATATTCTGGAACGACCAGCGTTCGTTCCAGATCCACGGGAAATTGCGCCACACCGACTTGTTCGACACCAGCCTGTGGCCGTCCAGCGTGGTGGCAAATACCTGTTGGCAGATCGCCTGCGACTGCTCGATGGTCTTGTCGGCAAAGCCGTAACGCCGCCAGGTCGCGGAATCGCATTCGACCAGGAACGTACTCATGTCGGGCGCGTAGCGGTAATGGTGCGCATTGAACGCGCCGAGCTCGGTTTGCACGAAGGTCTGCGACAGCGTCTCGAAGCGTTTCGAGGTGCCGTACCAGGCGAATTTGTTGGTGGAATGCGATACCGATGCGCCGAATTCGGTTTCGAAGCGGCGGCGCACCAGCGAGTTCAGGCCATCGGCGGCGACAATCAGGTCGTAACCAACAAGCTCATCCACCGACTGGATGACCGTGTCGTAACGCGGCTCGACGCCGACCGCGCGGACGCGCGCCTGCAGGATTTTCAGGAGATCGAGCCGGCCGATCGACGAGAAGCCGACGCCGTCGATTTCGACGCTTTCGCCGCGCAGATTGAGTGTGATGTTCTTCCAGCTCTCCATCCGTGGCGCGATCGCGTCCACGGTGTCGGGATCGTCGGCGCGCAGGAATTCCAGCGCCTGCTCGGAGAACACCACGCCGAAGCCCCAGGTGGCACCGGCCGGATTCTGCTCGAACAGATCGATCTGCGCCTCGGGGTGACGCTTCTTCCAGAGATAGGCGAAGTAGAGGCCGCCGGGGCCTCCGCCGATCACGGCGATACGCAAGCTCGATCCCTCCCCAATCGACAGTATACTTACAATCAGGCGGACACACTAACGCCCGCCGGACATCGGCGCTACCGGAAATATCGCTCAGGACCGGGCCGGCGTCAGGTGCAGCGGCGGACCCTGACGCCGTTCACCACCACGGTTCGGCAAACCATGGCCGGCTTGCGCACGACCACCGCGCCGCGGGCGCCGGCGCAGCCGGCGCGAACCACGCCTTTAGCGCAGACCACCGCATTGGCCTCGGTCGATTCGATGGTCATGGTTCCGGCAAAGGCCAGCACGGCCGCGGCAACAAGCAGAAATGAGCGCATGTTTTCACTCCCATGTTTGAGCAGGTTGCAGTTCACCCTCCCCTGGAGGGTCCTGGAGGGGGAGGGTCGGCTCACATCGCTAGATGCGAGACGGGGTGGGGTGACGGTCTTTCAACTCGGGGACTGAGCGAAACGAAAGAC
>CALROE020000637.1:0-3168 GCA_943369715.1 Bradyrhizobium ivorense | reverse complement strand
GACCTGTACGCGGATGATCACCATGTATGCGGGCGAGGTGATCGAGGATGCCGCGGTCGACGCCGCGCTGGTGCGGCCGCTGCATCCCTATACGTCCGGCCTGTTGCGCTCGCTGCCGCATTTGAGCCCGCGCCTCGGCAGGCTGCCCTCGATCCCGGGCCGGGTTCCCTCCATCGCGGAGATGCCCGACGGATGCCGCTTCAGGGCGCGCTGTCCACACGCGATCGCGGGCTGCGAAGCCGAACAGGAATTGCTCGACGCGGGCGACGGCCGCCAGGTCCGCTGCTGGCGTTTTGCGGAGCTCGATCTGCCCGGCGCCCTGCAGCACGCCGCCTCGGCGCCGATCGCGGGAAGGGTCATCAGGCAATGATGCCTCAGGCCGGCGACAGCAAGGCAGACCCCATCGTCTCGGTGCGAAACCTCGAGGTGGGCTTTCAGACCATGGACCGCCGCGCGACGGTGAAGGCGGTCGATGGCGTCTCCTTCGACGTCCGCCGTGGCGAGACGTTCGGGATCATCGGCGAATCCGGATCGGGCAAGACCACCATCGGCCGCGCGCTGGTGTTTCTGCTGAAGCCGACCGCCGGCGCCATTCTGCACAATGGCGTTGATCCGCAGGCGCTGCCGCGCAAGCAGTTCCAGAGCCACCGCCGCGATTACCAGATCATCTTCCAGGATCCCAATGCGGCGCTGAATCCACGCATGACGATCATCTCGTCCGTGCTGGAGCCACCCGAACTCGCGGGTGCGGGAACCAAAGTCGAGCGCCTGGCGCGGGCGCGGGAAGCCATGGAGCGGGTCGGCCTGCCTCAGGAGCTTGGCGAACGCTATCCGCACCAGCTGTCCGGCGGGCAGAAGCAGCGCGTGATCATCGCGCGCGCGCTCACGCTGCGGCCGAAACTGATCGTTTGCGACGAGGTCGTCGCGGCACTGGACATGTCGATCCGCGGCGACGTGCTCAATCTGTTTGCCGAGCTGCAGCGCGATCTCGGGCTGACCTACGTCTTCATCACGCATGATTTGTCAGTAGTGTCCCACATCAGCGACCGCATCGCGGTGATGTATCTCGGCCGCTTCGTCGAACTCGGCCCGACCGAGAACGTTTCCGGACGGCCGCGGCATCCCTACACCCAGGCGCTGCTGTCGGCGGAGCCGCTGCCGCTGCCCTCGACGATGCGCAGCGACCGCCGCATCATCCTGCAGGGCGAGATGCCGAGCCCGATCGACCCGCCCTCCGGATGCCGCTTCCGCACCCGTTGCCAGTACGCGCAGTCGCTGTGCGCCGAACAGACCCCGGCCTGGCGCGAACTCGAGCCCGATCACTGGGTCGCCTGCCATTTCGCCGATCGTCCGAATTTTTCGCCGAGCTAAACCGTCATCCCGTTCGAGGAGAACAAAGTCATGACCAGAGAGAAGATGTGGACGACGCGCCGGGAAGCGATGGCGCTGCTGTCGGGCGCCGTGGCCGGCGTCGCGTTCGGCGGCGACGTCCGCGCGCAGGGCACGCCGAAACGCGGCGGTATCCTGCGCATTTCGGCTCCCACCAACCCCTCGAGTCTCGACCCCGCCACCGGCGGCGCCGGCTCGGATCACGCGTTTCTGTTCACCCTGTACGATACGCTGACCGAGTGGGATTTCGAGACTCTGAAGCCGAAGCCTGGCCTCGCGGAGAGCTGGAGCTTTTCCGATCCGACCACCTTCGTCCTGAATATCCGCCCGGGCGTGACGTTTCACGACGGCACGCCGCTCGATGCGGAGGCCGTCAAATTCAACCTGGAGCGCAACAAGTCCGACCCGAAATCCAACATCAAGGCTGATCTCGCGACCATGGCATCCGCTTCCGTCTCCGGTCCGATGCAGGTGACGCTGAAGCTGAACGCGCCCGATGCCGCATTGCCCGGCATCCTCAGCGACCGTGCCGGCATGATGGTGTCGCCGACGGCACTCAAGGCCAGCGCCGCCGGCAACGTCGCGCGCACGCCGGTCGGCGCCGGCGCCTATACGTTTGTCAGCTGGGCAGACGGCGAGAAGATCGTCATCAAGCGCAACGAGAAATACTGGAAGCCGAACCGGCCCTATCCGGATGGGATTGAGTTCGCCATCATTCCCGAACTGACCACGGGCGTGCGCTCGGTCACCGCCGGACAGAACGACCTGATCTATCAGCTGCCGCCGCGCCAAAAAGTCGTCGTCGAGCGCTCCAAGGACCTCAAGGTCTTCAACGGCCCGACGCTCTACGTCTTCCAGATCTTCCTGAACTGGGCGAAGCCGCCGTTTGACGACATCCGGGTGCGCAAGGCGTTCAACATGGCGATCGACCGCGAATCCTTCGTCAAGGCGGCGCTCGCGGGCCTGGCCGAGCCGGCCTACATGAACCTGCCGAAATCGCACTGGGCCTACGACAAATCGGTCGCGGCACTCACGCCCTATGATCCGGATCGGGCGCGCAAGTTGCTGGCCGAGGCGGGCTTCAAGGAGGGAACCACGATCGATTTCATCGGCTATCCGGATCAGGACTCGGTTCAGCGCCAGGAAATCCTGATCGAGCAACTCCGCAAGGCCGGCATCAGCGTGCGCTTCCTCAACGCGCCGATCGCGGAGGCTTCGGCGGCGTTCTTCGGCGCCGAGAAACGCGGCTCCGGGCTGCTCGCGGCCTGGACCGGGCGGCCGGACCCGAGCCTGACCTACTCGCTGATGTTCACCAAGGACGCCTACTACAATGGCGGCAGGGGGGCGGTGCCGCCTGAACTGGAGACCGCGATCAAGGAATCACGCGCCTCCGAAGACGTCCAAATCCGCACCAAGGCCTTCGCGACCGTGCAGAGGCTTGTGATGGAGAATGCCTTCGTTGTGCCGCTCGCTTTCCAGTACGAACTGGTGGCGATGAACAAGAAGGTGCAGGGATACAGGCCGAACCTGCTCGGCAAGCCGAAATACGACGACGTCTGGCTGGAGAGCTAGGGGATGGCGCGACGAAGTCCGGCAAAGGTCATCGGCGGCCGCCTGTTGCAGGCGCTGCCGGTGATCCTGCTCGCGACTTTCATGGTGTTTTCGCTGCTCAAGCTGGTGCCCGGCGACATCGCGGTGACGCTGGCCGGCGACAACGCCACCGATGCGCGGATCGAGGAGATCAGGAAAGTATACGGTCTCGACCGTCCCTTCCTGGTG
>CALROE020000636.1:0-3168 GCA_943369715.1 Bradyrhizobium ivorense | reverse complement strand
GCGGCTCGACGATGCGGCGTTCCGCGCGCGATTTACAAAATCGCCGGTCAAGCGCATCGGCCGCGACCGCTTCGTGCGCAATGTTCTGATCGCGATCGGCAACTCGAATGATGCCACGCTGGCGACCGAGGCCGAGCGCCTGCTCGATGACTTAAGCCCGCTGGTGCGGGGTGCGGCGGCATGGGCGCTGTCGCAATTGATGGGGCGGGAGGCGTTTGCGGCGATGGCGGCAGAGGCGATGAGCGCCGAGCCGGACGAGGCGGTGCGCGCGGAATGGCGGTTGGGCTAGATCGTCATGCCCGGCCTTGTTGCCGGGCATCCACGCCTTTGACGTGCAACAGAAGACGTGGATGGCCGGGACGAGCCCGGCCATGACGAATTTCGGTCATAGCGCTCTGCATTGCGGGCTCTTGATTCCACCGCAAGGATTCCGTCATGGTCCCGCGCCATGACAAATCAACCCTTCTTCACCAGAGACCGCGACGCCTTCATTCCAACCCAGGCGGCGAACGGGCCGTGGGATCCGAACTCGATGCACGGCCGCGTCGTCATCGGCCTGCTCGCTTTTGCGATCGAGCAACGCCACGGCTCCGACGATTTCACGCCGGCGCGGCTGACGGTCGACATGTTCCGCCTGCCGAACATCAACACGCCGGTCGAGGTCACCACCAGACTGGTCCGCGACGGCATGCGCATCCGGGTGGTCGAGGCTGAGTTTCTCTCCGGCGGCGTCAGCATGGCGCGCGCCTCCTGCCAGTTGCTGCGCAAGACCGAGAACGCGCCGGGCAATGTCTGGTCACCGCCAAACTGGGATGCGCCAAAGCCCGCAGACATTCCGGCGCCGACCGATCCCCGGCTCGGCATGAACGGCAAATGGAGCACGCGTCCGATCGTGGGCGCGATGGGCTCGCTCGGGCCACGGCGGCTGTGGATGAGCGAAGTGCGCGAACTGGTCGAGGGCGTGCCGATGACGCCGTTCGTCCATGTCGCCACCGGCGCAGACTTCGCCAGCCCGTTTGCCAATGCCGGCGATCAGGGCCTCGGCTACATCAACAGCGACGTCACGCTCTATCTGCACCGGCTGCCGGTGACGCGATGGGTTGGTTTCGAGGTGGTGAACCACCACGCCACGGACGGCGTCGCGATCGGCGAATGCTGGCTCTATGACGAGCAGGGCCGGATCGGCACATCCACCGTCGCCGCACTGGCGCAGAAGAAGCCGATGGCGAAACTGCCGCCGCCGTAGGCCGGCTCTTCAAGAGCCGTCATTGCGAGCGAAGCGAAGCAATCCACTCTCTCTTTGCTGCCGCATGGATTGCTTCGTCGCAAGGGCTCCTCGCAATGACGGGAGAGGGAATCACACCAGATGCCGCGCCATCTCCGGCCGCGCCTTCAGTGCCGCGCCGTGTTTGGCAATGATCTTGGCGATCCGCTCCGGCGCAAAGTTCATGTCGACGAAGCCGGTCGCGGCGTTGGCGACCTCGTGATAACAGGCGATCTTGCCGTCGCGCAGCGTCATGATCGCGACGCCCTCGAACATCGCGCGGGCTCCTTTGGCCTCCGGCAGCAGGGAGCGATAGCTGAAGGTGTAGCGCGCATACAGCGTGCGGCCGTCGCTCACCGGGTCATGCATGTCCCAGCGAAAATCCGTCGCGGTGCGGTAAAACCAGTCATCGATCATCTCGGCGATTTTGGCGCGGCCCTTGAACGAACCGTAGAACACGTCGTGGTAGACGCCATCCTCCGTGAACAGTTCGGCGAACGCCTTGCCGTTGTGCTGCTCGACGGCGTCGCAGAATGATTTGAGCATCGCTGAGGTGTTCATGGCGTTCTCCCTGACTGGAGCCTACCCGATCTCCGCCACCGCGGCGATCATTCGCGCGATGTCCTGCGGCCGCGACAGACGGTGATCGCCGTCCTGGATCATGGTCAGCACCACGTCGTCGGCCGGCAGCCGGTGCGCCAGCGCGAAGGCGTGCTGCCACGGTACATCCGGATCCTGCGCGCCCTGCAGGATGCGAACGGGGCAGCCGACCTCGATGGCGCTGCCGAGCAACAGATGGTTGCGGCCCTCCTCGATCAGCGCGCGGGTGATCGGATAGGGCGCGCCATATTCCGAAGGCCGCAGCCAGACGCCCTTGCTCTCGATCTCCTGTTTCACCTCGGGCGGAAAACCGTTCCACATCAATTGCTCGGTGAAGTCGGGCGCCGGCGCGATCAGCACCAGCCCGGCCAGCGACGCGCGGGTTTTCGGGCGTTTTGCCAGTTCGCGCGCCAAAAGCAGCGCCATCCAGCCGCCCATCGAGGAGCCGATCGCGATTTGTGGGCCGAGACAGAATTGCTCGAACACCGCGACGCTCTCTTCCAGCCAGCGCCCGATGGTGCCGTCGACGAAGGCGCCGCCGGATTCGCCGTGGCCGGAATAATCGAACCGGACACAGGCGCGCCCCTGTTCGGCGGCCCAATTGTCCAGCGCCAGCGCCTTGGTGCCCTTCATGTCCGAATTGAAGCCGCCCAGCCAGAACAGCCCCGGGCCGGCACCTTCGCGGGCCCGCACGGCAATTCGGCGCCGGCCGTCGCCTTTGCCGACCTCGATGAAGACGGGTTCCTGATCGGATGCCACCGAATTGGTCATGGAATTGTAACCTCGTTGAGGGCTGTTTGAGTGAGCCGGTCGAATCCGTCAACAACGGAGGCCAAACCGCGCCGCTGGCCGTTCGCGGCGCTTGCGGAGCAGACCGTCCGCCTCTATCTCAACAGCGCGACCAATTGCCTCGCATTTGATGGTTTTTTGCCGTTGCCGATGCGAGTTCGCTTGCCCGCCGGGCCTTATTCCTTCAAACTAACGCCTTCGTTCACAACTTTGGAGAGCCACCCATTCGCCGTCCCAACAGAGCCCCGCCCGCCGCCACCAAAGACGGGCCGCGCACCAATGATGAAATCCGCAACGCACAGGTTCAGCTGATCGACCAGACCGGCCTGAATCACGGCACCGTCGAAACCGTCGCCGCCGTGAAGATGGCGCTCGAAGCCGGCATGGACCTCGTCGAGATTTCGCCGAACACCAATCCTCCCGTTTGCAAGATCATGGATTACGGGAAGTTCAAATATTCCGCCCAGAAAAAGGCCGCCGAGGCCCGCAAGAAGCAGAAGATCGTCGAGATCAAG
>CALROE020000635.1:0-3172 GCA_943369715.1 Bradyrhizobium ivorense | reverse complement strand
TCGAGGTCGTCATCGGCGCCAGCGTCGGCATCGCACTCTCGCCCGGCGATGGCGACACCAGCGAGGAGTTGATGCGCAACGCCGACATGGCGCTGTACCGCGCCAAATCGGACGGCGGCGGCGTTCACCGCTTCTTCGAAAGGGAGATGGACCGGCAGGCGCAGAAGCGCCGCGACATGGAGCTCGATCTGCGTCGGGCCTTTGCCAATGGCGAATTTGAAGTTCATTATCAGCCGCTGGTCGATATCGCGGCGGACCGGATCAGCGGCTTCGAATCGCTGCTGCGCTGGCGGCATCCCGACAAGGGCATGATCTCGCCGGCTGACTTCATCCCGGTTGCCGAGGATATCGGGCTGATCGTCGCGCTGGGCGAGTGGGTGTTGCGACAGGCCTGCACCGAGGCGGCGAAATGGCCCGCGGACGTCAAGGTTGCCGTCAACCTGTCGCCGGTGCAGTTTCGCAGCCGCAACCTCGTTCAGGTGGTGATCTCGGCATTGGCGCGTTCCGGATTGTCGCCGTTGCGGCTGGAGCTCGAAATCACGGAATCGCTGTTCCTGGCGGAGACCGAGGCCAATCTCGCGATCCTGCATCAGTTGCGCGAACTCGGCGTCAGCATTTCGATGGACGATTTCGGCACCGGCTATTCCAGCCTCAGCTATCTCAGAAGCTTCCCGTTCGACAAGATCAAGATCGATCGTTCCTTTATCAAGGATCTGGCGCAGCGCTCCGACTGCGTTGCAATCGTGCGGGCGATCTCCGGCCTCGGCCGCAGCCTCAACATCACCACCACGGCCGAAGGGGTGGAAACCATCGATCAGCTCGACTGGTTGCGTGCCGAAGGCTGCAACGAGGTGCAGGGCTTTCTGTTCAGCGCGGCCAGGCCCGCCGCCGAGATCGAAGCGCTGCTGCTCAGGTTTGGCCGGCGCGCGTCGAAGGCGGCGTGAGGGCTACCCAAAGCTCGTCATGCCCGGACTTGATCCGGGCATCCATCTTCTTTCAAGAGAATCTCTCAAGGAAAGATGGATTGCCGGGTCAAGCCCGGCAATGACGGTATCGTCAGAACCGCGTCACGATATCGGCGAGCGCCGGGCGAGGGCGGTCTTCGCTCGGCCTCATTGGCGTGCCGATGTGAATGAACCCGGCGAGCCTTTCGTCCGGCTTCAATCCGAACCCGTCCAGCACGTCGCGGTCGAAGGCGAACCAGCCGGTCAACCAGTTGGCGCCGTAGCCGAGCGCGGTCGCCGCGGTCACGATGTTCATGGCGCTGGCGCCCGCGGATAATTCCTGCTCCCATGCGGGCACCTTGGGATGCGGTTTGGTGAAGCTGACCACGGCGATTACCAGCGGCGCATCCATCAGCCGGCGCTTTTCGATCTCGATCTCGGCGGCCGGCGCCTGCGGGTTCTTCCGCGCGAAGACCTGCGAAATCACCTCGCCGGCGCGGGCGCGGCCGTCGCCCTCGAACACGATGAAGCGCCACGGCGTCAGCTTGCCGTGGTCGGGCACCCGCGCGCCGATGGTCAGAATCGTCTCAAGTTCCGCAGCCGAGGGGCCGGGACCGCTCATCTCGCGCGGCTTCACCGAGCGGCGGATTTTCAAGAGTTCGAGGGCGTCGGGCATCGAGGTTCCAGTGCTTCAAGGGTGTGCAGCAGATATCTGCATCTGCGAGGCGATAGCAAGCCGCGGCGGATTATAAGTGCTCCAGTCCGGCATTTGCGGACCGGGTGCCGACCTGAGCCGGATGCTTGATCCCTGTCAAAGAGCTCCCGGAGAAATGCCCTTATCGTGCTTTTTATGGATTTTTCCGGACACCTGCCGATGTCGGAATCTAGCAAGATCGATCAGAGTGCGACCGCGGGTCATCCCGTCAGTGCAGTCAAGCTCCCGGCGGTTCTCACCGCGCAAATCGATGCTTGGGCCCGTGCGCACGGCATCAACCGTTCCGAGGCCATTCGGCGGTTGGTCGAACTGGGCCTGAAGTCGGAAGCGGTGGCTGACACCAGACCGGTGTCGCGTTATGATGCCATCGCCCTCGAAGAGCTGGCCGCACATCAGCTCGATCAGTTTATCGATCCGGACACGCCCCGGGAAGAGCGCGAACGCCGCATCCATCGCCTGACCGAAGGGCCGCCGGAATTCGTCGACGTGCGGATCGATTTGCCGAAACGGGGGTCCTGAAGGGGCGGGCCGTAGTGAACCGGTCAGGCCGCCTTCCCTCACGCCCGCTACGGCGTCACGCCGGATTCCGCTTGAGCGGCATCTTTGCCGCCCGCTCCAGAAGATCCTTGCCGAGATCTTCCAGAATCTGCCGCGTCGCCAGAAACAGGCTGTGGCCCTGGTCGGTTTCGATCGCCAGCGCCACCACATCAGGCTGATTGGGATCCGGGATCAGCTGGTAGGCGCGGATCGGATAGGCCGGCAGTTCCTGTTCTTCGGTGGTCGGTCCGCGCGCCATCAGGTTTCCAGTCTCGCCCGCTTGACGTCGGGTGGCGTGGCTTCCTCGAGCAATGCCGCCAGCGCCTCGACGGTGGGCATCACGGTCTGGCCCTCGCTGCCGAGGCGGCGGATCGAGACCGAATGGCTCTCGGCTTCCTTCTTGCCCACCACCAGCAGGGCCGGGATCTTCGCCAGCGAATGCTCGCGGACCTTGTAGTTGATCTTCTCGTTGCGCAGGTCGATCTCGACGCGCAGGCCTGCGCGCCGCGCCGCGGCGGCGACGACCTTGGCGTATTCGTCGCCTTCCGAAGTGATTGTCGTGACGACGGCCTGGATCGGCGCCAGCCAGAGCGGGAAGTTGCCGGCATAGTGCTCGATCAGGATGCCGATGAAGCGCTCCATCGAACCGCAGATCGCGCGATGCACCATGACCGGCGCCTTCTTGGAGCCGTCGGCGTCGATGTAGAACGCCCCAAAGCGTTCCGGCAGGTTGAAGTCGACCTGCGTGGTGCCGCACTGCCAGTCGCGGCCGATGGCGTCGCGCAGCACATATTCGAACTTCGGGCCATAGAACGCGCCTTCGCCGGGATTGATCTCGGTCTTGATGCGGTTGTGGCCCTGCGCCTGGATTTCCGAGAGAACGGTGGCCATCACGCGCTCGGCGTGATCCCACATCTCGTCGGTGCCGACGCGCTTCTCCGGGCGGGTCGAGAGCTTGACCGTGAGTTCGCCCTCG
>CALROE020000634.1:0-3183 GCA_943369715.1 Bradyrhizobium ivorense | reverse complement strand
ACGTCCATCCTTGTGCCCTGGGTGCCGAACGCCGGCAGGTTGCCGGTCACCATCACGGCGGCGACGTTGCCGGTGCGGATGGTGGCGCCGCGGATGTTGACGCCCATGCGCTCCAGCATCGCCTGCAGCGACTGCTTGGTGAAGGGGATGTTGTTCAGGGTGTCGCCGGTGCCGTTGAGGCCGACGACGAGGCCGTAGCCGATCAGCTGGTTCTGCCGCACGCCCTCGATATTGGCGAGATCCTTGATCCGGGAGGTCGCGCCGGCTGACATGGACGACAGCACCAGCGCCAAAAGCGCGGCGCAGGCCATCTGAAAAACGCTTGCCGAATGAACGCCTGGCATCCTCTGCTCCCCGCGAGGTCTCTGATCCGGATCCGCGCATCACTCCCATGACGGCGATCCGGCAATAGCTATGCGAGCCCTGTGCCACGCCCATTTTTCGAATATCGCATTGATTTAACGGGATAATTTCTGGGACTCGCCGCGCCGTCCGGGACGCGGCGGCGGCGAAACTGCCGCTTCCCGGCAAATTCTGCCGGGCGATTCACATTTCGTTAACCACAGGGAGGCGATGCTGCCGCTTACACCGCGAGACCACATCATGCGCATCTATGGACCGAACGGCACCACTCTCGGAACCTCCGCCGGCAACGCCAAGCGAAGCTCGTCGACCGGTTTTTCGCTGCCGGAGGCGACCACGGCGGCCGAGACCCGCTCCGCCGCCCCGCCGAAAGCGGCGGGCAACATCGATGCGCTGCTGGCGCTGCAGGGGGTCGAGGATCCCACCGAGCGCCGCAAACGTTCGGTGCAGCGCGGTAGAGGCGCGCTCGACGTGCTGGATGACCTCAAACTCGGGCTGTTGTCGGGCAATTTCGACGCTTCCACCGTCAACCGGCTGCGCGCCGCCGCCGCCAACCTGAAATCCTCCTCCGGCGACGCCGGGCTCGACGCGGTTCTGTCCGAGATCGAACTGCGGGTCGAAGTCGAACTGGCCAAAGCCGGGCAGTTCTGACCGGGCGAGCGGTTTTTCACAGGTTCCTGCGTGAAACCCTGGTGAATTCCCCGGGAAACCCTTGCGACGGCAGGCTTTCCCGTTTCGAGCGATATTGTCTGTCACAACACGCCGCTATATAACGCGCGCGCGGACGGACCGTTTCCGCCCGCCTTGCACGTGAAAATGGGCTGGCCTTGGAAAAGTTGAAGAACTATCGACCGACCGAAAAAGAGCCTTTCATGAACGACCGCCAGCGCGAATATTTTCGCGGCAAGCTGCTGGCATGGAAGGACGAGATCCTGCGCGAATCCCGCATCACGCTGCAGACGCTGCAGGAAGAAAACGTCAACCACCCCGACCTCGCCGACCGGGCCTCGTCGGAAACCGACCGCGCCATCGAACTGCGCGCCCGCGACCGCCAGCGCAAGCTGATCTCCAAGATCGACGCCGCGCTGCAGCGCATCGAAGACAACACCTACGGCTATTGCGAGGAGACCGGCGAGCCGATCTCACTGAAGCGGCTCGAAGCCCGCCCGATCGCGACGCTGTCGGTGGAAGCCCAGGAGCGTCACGAGAAACGCGAGAAAGTCTATCGCGACGAATAGAATGTGGCCGCCGCGTGCGGTCATTTTGTTGGGTCCCCTTTCCTCGTGGTGAGGAGCGCGGCACGCGCGTCTCGAACCACGAGAATTCAAGCACGGTTGCGCGCGGCCATCCCTCGAGACGGCGCAAGCGCGCCTCTTCGGGATGAGGGAAGCCGCCAATGGACAACATTCTCGCGGCCGCCCAAACCATCGCTGCCGCCCGCCGCGGTCGCGTGCCGTTGAATTCGCTCGAAGCCGAACTTGCGCCGCGAGACGAAACCGAAGGTTACAAAATCCAGCGCGCGGTGCACGATCTGCTGCTGCCGCAGTTCGGCGCCATGGTCGGCTACAAGATCGGCTGCACCAGCGCGGTGATGCAGCAATATCTCGGCATTCCCCATCCCTGCGGCGGCGGCGTCTTTGCAAGAGGCGTTCACGACAGCGGCGCGCAGCTCGCGGCTGCCGATTTCGTCCGGGTCGGCGTCGAATGCGAGATCGCCGTGAAACTCGCGCGCGACATGCCGCCGTCGGAGGCGCCGTTCACGGCCGAGTGGGTCGCCGAGGCGATCGAGGCCTATTTTCCCGCGATCGAGATCGTCGACGACCGCTACGTCAAATGGGAGACGATGGGCGCGCCGACTTTGGTGGCGGATGATTTCTTTGCCGCCGGCTGCGTGCTCGGCGAGCCGGTGTCGCGCACCAAGGCGCCCGATCTGCGAGCCGTGACCGGCCGCGCCATCATCAACGGCAAGGAAGCCGGGCAGGGCACCGGCGCCGACGTGCTCGGCCATCCCCACAACGCACTGGCCTGGCTCGCCAACCATCTCGCCGCCGAAGGAAAAGGTCTGCACGCCGGGCAGATCGTCCTGACGGGGAGCCTGGTCAAGACGGTTTGGCTGAAGGCGGGTGACAAGGTGACGATGGAGTTGTCGGGGCTGGGGAATGTGCAGGTCTCATTCTCCTGAGTTTTGGCGGGGACACTCCTGCACCGTCGGGTCATAGAAGCCCGTGATCGCACGCAAGGGCACCACCAGCCGTTCCGGCTTGCGCCTGAACCACAGGCCGACGTCGAGAAGATCATCGGTCACCTTCAGGCCCTGGAATTCGTGCTGCAGCACGATGGTCATTTTTTCCGGATATTGCGCCTTCAGGTGGGCCGGAAGTTTCACGCCTTCGGCCCCGGTCTGAAACGTGATGTGGACCGGCCGCCGCTCGCCGGCACGCCTGATCTCCTGCGCCATCACCTGCCGTTCCGGGACGAACCCGCACGGCTCGGCTGCAGCCGCCGATGAAAGCAGCATCAATGCCAGCGAGGAAAGCAAACCGGATTTCATCTGGTGCCCGTGGTTCGATCCGATTTCGGGTTGTCGGGCCATCGATGCGAATGGTTCATGCGTTTCGTGCGAATGACGGATTCAGCCCGCCTTGAACGTGCGGGCGCATCGCGAATGTCCTTGAATGCTCCCTGCGGCGTCGGGCGGTCGTGGCTGTTGCCCTCGACCGCCGCCGCATGGTTACGCCGCCAGGCAACGTTCTGCCGTACGCAACCGGTAGGGTTTGCCGCCGGGCGGGCGCGGCCCGCCATCGAGCTCGCAAAGGGCTT
>CALROE020000633.1:0-3185 GCA_943369715.1 Bradyrhizobium ivorense | reverse complement strand
GAGGTCGGCGAGATGGCCGAGGCCGTCGAGATATTCAAGAGCAATGCGACCGCCCGCCAGGGCCTGGAGGCCGAGCAGAAGGAGGCGGAAACCCATGCCGTCGCCCGCCGCAAAGCGGACATGCACAAGCTCGCGGACGACTTCGA
This sequence comes from Bradyrhizobium ivorense, assembly GCA_943369715.1. Lineage (GTDB taxonomy): Bacteria > Pseudomonadota > Alphaproteobacteria > Rhizobiales > Xanthobacteraceae > Bradyrhizobium > Bradyrhizobium ivorense_A. The sequence goes on along the minus strand of CALROE020000633.1, from coordinate 3,039 downwards.
AGGCGCCGTCGGCGAGATCATCGAAACCGTATCCTCTTCCTCGACCGAACTTGAAGCCTCTGCCGGCACGCTCACCGCCACCGCCGAGCGCGCGCGGGAATTGACCACCATGGTTGCGGCGGCCTCGGAAGAAGCCTCCACCAATGTGCAGTCGGTGGCGTCGGCGACCGAGGAAATGGCGTCATCGGTCAACGAGATCAGCCGCCAGGTTCAGGACTCGGCGCGGATGGCCGGCGACGCCGTCGGTCAGGCCCGCACCACGACCGATCGCGTCAGCGAATTGTCGAAGGCGGCGGCCCGGATCGGCGATGTGGTCGAACTGATCAACACCATCGCCGGGCAGACCAACCTTTTGGCGCTCAACGCCACCATCGAGGCGGCGCGCGCCGGCGAAGCCGGTCGCGGTTTCGCGGTCGTGGCCTCCGAGGTGAAGGCGCTGGCCGAGCAGACCGCGAAGGCGACCGGCGAGATCGGCCAGCAGATCACCGGCATCCAGACCGCGACCCAGGATTCCGTCAACGCCATCAGGGAAATCAGCGGTACCATCGAGAAATTGTCGGAGATTTCATCGTCCATCGCGGCTGCGGTGGAAGAGCAGGGCGCGGCGACGCAGGAGATCTCCCGCAACGTGCAGAAGGCCGCGCAGGGCACCGAGCAGGTCTCGTCCCACATCACCGACGTGCAGCGCGGCGCCAGCGAAACCGGCTCGGCCTCCTCGCAGGTGCTCACTGCGGCACAGTCGCTGTCGGGCGACAGCAACCGCCTCAAGCTCGAGGTCGGCAAGTTCCTCAACTCGGTGAGGGCGGCCTGACACGGTCGGCCACGACCTCCGGTTCCGTCGGCGCGGCGGGTTGCCGCGGCGGCAGATGTCGGGGAAGTGAAGACCGGCTGAGGCCCGGCGTTGGCTTTTCGGTGCGTTTGGGCTAAATCAGCCCGAACGAATTGGCCTGTTATAATGCCAATCCCCGCCTTTTCGCGGGACCGAGGAATCCCCGGTCTATGGTCTCACTGGTCCGTATAGCGCTGAGCCGACCTTATACTTTCGTCGTGCTGGCGCTGCTGCTCCTGATCATCGGGCCGCTCGCCGCGTTGCGCACCCCTACCGACATCTTTCCGGATATCCGGATCCCCGTGATCGGCGTGGTCTGGACCTATACCGGCCTGCCGCCGGACCAGATGGCCGGGCGCATGATCACGCCGTTCCAGCGCGCGCTGACGACGACGGTCAACGATATCGAACACATCGTGGCGAACTCCTACAACGGCATCGGCATCGTCAAGATCTTCTTCCAGCCGAATGTCGATATCCGCATCGCCAACGCCCAGGTCACCGCGATTTCGCAGACCATGGTCCGGCAGATGCCGCCTGGAGCGACGCCGCCGCTGATCCTCAATTACAGCGCGTCCACCGTGCCGATCATCCAGGTCGCGCTGTCGGGCGACGGCCTCACCGAACAGAACCTCGCCGATATCGGCATCAACCAGCTGCGCACGCCGCTGGTAACGGTGCCGGGCGCTGCGATCCCCTGGCCGTTCGGCGGCAAGCTGCGCCAGGTCCAGATCGATCTCAACCCGTCTGCCTTGCAGGCCCGCGGCCTGTCCGGCCAGGATGTCGCCAACGCGCTCGCCGCGCAAAACCTGATCACCCCGGTCGGCACCCAGAAGATCGGCGGTTTCGAATACGTCATCCAGCTCAACAATTCGCCGCTGCGGATGGAAGAGCTCGGCAACCTGCCGATCAAGGCCGTCAACGGCGCCATGGTCTATGTCCGCGACGTCGCCAGCGTGCGCGACGGCAATCCGCCGCAGACCAATATCGTCCATGTCGACGGCAATCGTTCGGTGCTGATGATGGTGCTGAAGGCCGGCTCGACCTCGACGCTGGATATCATCGCCGGCATCAAGCAGAAGGTCATCGACGTCAAGGACTCGCTGCCTTCAGCGCTGAAGATCGGATTCATCGGCGACCAGTCGGTGTTCGTGCGCGGCGCGATCACCGGTGTCGCCGTTGAAGGCGTCATCGCGGCGGTGCTGACCAGCGTGATGATCCTGCTGTTCCTGGGAAGCTGGCGCTCGACCATCATCATCGCGGTGTCGATACCGCTCTCGGTGCTCGGCGCCATCGTGATGCTGTCGGCGATCGGCGAAACCCTCAACATCATGACGCTCGGCGGGCTGGCGCTGGCGGTCGGAATCCTGGTCGATGACGCCACCGTCACGATCGAGAACATCAACTGGCATCTGGAGCAGGGCAAGGACGTCGAAACCTCGATCCTGGACGGCGCCAACCAGATCGTGACGCCGGCCTTCGTCTCGCTGCTGTGCATCTGCATCGTGTTCGTGCCGATGTTCTTCCTGCAGGGGGTGGCGCGCTTTCTGTTCGTGCCGATGGCGCTCGCCGTGATATTCGCGATGGTCTGGTCGTTCCTGCTGTCGCGCACGTTGGTGCCGACGATGGCGAAATACCTGCTGCAGCCCCACCTTCACCATGCCGAAGGCGAGGGGCCGCCGCCGACGCGCAACCCGCTGGTCCGGTTCCAGCGGGCTTTCGAAGCGCGCTTCGAGCATCTGCGCGGCGGCTATCACGGGCTGCTTGCGCTGGCGATGCAACGGCGCCCGGCTTTCGTGACCGGATTCCTTTGCCTGGTCGGGGTTTCGTTCCTGCTGGTTCCGTATCTCGGGCGGAATTTCTTTCCCTCGGTCGATGCCGGTTCGGTTCTGATGCATGTCCGCACCCAGGTCGGCACAAGGGTCGAGGAAAGCGCCAATCAGTTCGCCGACGTGCAGAAGGCGATCCGCAAGATCATTCCGCCTGATGAGATCGAAACGCTCGCCGACAACATCGGCATGCCGATCAGCGGCATCAACATGACCTACAACAACACCGGCGTGATCGGTCCGGCGGATGGCGATATCCTGATCAAGCTGAAGGAAGGTCACCGTCCCACCGATGAATACGTGCAGGCCATGCGCGAGCAGCTGCCGCGGATGTTTCCCGGCATGACGTTCTCGTTCCTGCCGGCCGACATCGTCAGCCAG
>CALROE020000632.1:0-3192 GCA_943369715.1 Bradyrhizobium ivorense | reverse complement strand
GAAAAACTGATCGGCAGCCGTTTTGCGCTCAGCGTGCTGGAGCAGGGCGCGACCGCGATCGAGACCAACGGCACGAGGATCCACGACCAGAAAATCGCGACCGCGTCGGGCGCGCGCTGGATCGCCTGGCGCGAAGGCCTGATCCGCAGCGATGCCGGCGCGCCTTCGGAGCTGCAGAGCGTCGGCCGCGACGTCACCGACCGTACCGAAACCGAGCGCGCGCTGGGCGAGGCCCGCGATGCCGCCGACGCCGCCAACCGCGCCAAGTCGCGCTTCCTGGCGATGGCGTCCCATGAAATCCGCACGCCGCTGAACGGCATCATCGGCATGAGCGGCCTGCTCTTGGATACGCCGCTGACGCCGGAACAGGCGACCTATGCCAAGGCGGTGAAGACCTCGGGCGATGCGCTGCTGTCGCTGATCGAGGAGCTGTTGGATTATTCCAAGATCGAGGCCGGCAAGATCGATCTCGAACACCGCCCGTTCGCGCTCTCGAGCCTGATCGAGGACATCACCGAACTGCTGGCGCCGCGGGCGCAGGCGCGGCAACTCGAGATCGCGGCCTATGTCGACGAGCGGCTGCCGATCAATGTGGTCGGCGACGCCGCGCGGCTGCGCCAGGTGCTGCTCAATCTCGCCGGCAACGCCATCAAATTCACCTCGACCGGCGGCGTGGCGCTGATCGTCGAGCCCGGCCTGTGGCCCAATGAAATCAGTTTCCTGGTGCGCGACACCGGCATCGGCATCGCGCCCGAGGCCCGCGAGCGGATTTTCCGCGAATTCGAGCAGGCCGACGAGCGCATCGCGCGCAGCTATGGCGGCACTGGCCTCGGCCTCAGCATCTCCGAGCGCATCGTCAAGCGCATGGGCGGCCGCATCGCGCTGCAGAGCGAGCTCGGCAAAGGCTCGACCTTCGAAATATCGATTCCGCTCGCCGCCGAAGGCGGGGCAAGCGAACAGCCGGCGTTTGCCGCGCCGGATCTGACCGATCAATCGATCATGCTGGTCGGGCCGCAGAGCATCGAGGCCTCGCTGATCGCACGGCGGCTGCAGCGCTGGGGCGGCCAGACCTGCATGGTTTCCGATATCGCGGTGGCGCGGGCGCTGCTGCCGGAGCGGACCTGGCACGCCGTGCTGCTCGACCACGCCCTCGGCGCCAGCGAAACCGCCTCGCTGGCCGAAGCCGCCCGCAGCCATGCGACACAGCGCATCGTGTTGTTCACGCCGGCCACAAGGCATGAACTGCAATCCGCCGCGAGCTCGGCTTTCACCGGCTATCTGATCAAACCGCTGCGCGCCGCTTCGCTGGCGATGCGCCTGAGCATGCCGCCGGAAGTGGCGGCGCCTGATCTGGCCGGCGATGCCCTGATCGATTTGCCCGGCAATGTCGCGGCGCCTTCGATCGCGCCGGCGCGCGGGCTTTCGATCCTGGTGGCGGAAGACAACGAGATCAACGCACTGTTGATGCGCTCGCTGCTGACGCGACTGGGACATCTTGCCGTCATCACCACCAACGGCGAGGAAGCGCTGGAATCCTGGCTGGCGGCCAAATCCGCCGGCACGCCCTATGATCTCGTGCTGATGGACATCCAGATGCCGCGGCTCGACGGCATCGAGACCACGCGGCGGATCCGCGAGCGCGAGGCCGGCCAGCCCGGCCGGCAGACGCCGATCCTGGCGCTGACCGCGAATACGCTGGTGGAAGACCGCTACGCCTGCTTCGAGGCCGGCATGGACGGCTTTCTCGTCAAACCGCTCGATCGCGAAAAGCTCGCCGATGCGCTGGCGGGCCTCGCCGCTTCAAGGCATCTCGCGGCCTAAAGCCCTGTCATCCGCCGGCAATTGCGCCGTCACATGGCTGTTGGATGCCCGTGATCTCTCAACTCTCGAAGACCGCGCCGATTCGCGGTCGCGAGGGAAGCCATGCAGAACGGCGAATTGGCGCGATCGACGCAGCGCCTGATCCGGCTGCTGCGGCCGGAGATGATCGGAGCCACCGCGCAGGCGGCGATCACCTGGTTCAAGCCGCTTCCGGTCACGCTGGGACGGCTCGGCACGCTCGAGGTCCGGCTGGCGCAGGAAAAACGCGAGGTCAGGCGCGCGCAAAAGCTGCGCTACCGCGTGTTCTACCGGGACGGCACCGCGATCGCCGATGCCGCCACACTGCTGGCCCGCCGCGACAAGGATGGGTTCGACAGGATCTGCGATCATCTGATGGTGATCGATCATGCGGCCAAACCGTCGATGCGCGGCAGGCAGCCCGTGGTCGGCACCTACCGCCTGCTGCGGCAGGAGGTGGCGGAACGGAATGGCGGCTTCTACACCGAGAACGAGTTCGACATATCAGGCCTGACCGACCGCCATGCCGGCTTGCGCTTTCTCGAACTCGGGCGATCCTGCGTGCTGCCGCGCTACCGCACCAAGCGCACCGTCGAGCTGCTGTGGCACGGCATCTGGAGCTATGTCCGCCAGCACCGGCTCGACGTCATGATCGGCTGCGCGTCGTTCGAGGGCACCGACCCCGACCGGCTGGCGCTGCCGTTGTCGTTCCTGCATCACTATGCGCAGGCTCCGCCGGCCTGGCGCGCCAGCGCGCATCCGTCCCGCCGGATCGAGATGAACCGGATGGCGAAGGAGGCGATCGATCCGAAGGCAGCCCTTCACGCGCTGCCGCCACTGATCAAGGGATATCTGCGGCTGGGCGCCTTCATCGGCGACGGCGCCGTGATCGACCATCAGTTCGGCACCACCGACGTGCTGATCGTGATGCCGGTGTCGGCGATCAGCGCCCGCTACATCGAGCATTTCGGAGCCGATGCCTCGCGGCACGCTGCCTGACGCGTCGGCCTAGAGCCGGCGCAGCGCCACGGTTTCGACCACGTGATCGGCGCCCTTCTTCAGGATCAGCGTCGCCCGCGGCCGGGTCGGCAGGATGTTGTCCTCGAGGTTGGCGAGGTTGGTGCGCTCCCAGATCGCCAGTGCGGTGGCGGTGGCTTCCTCGTCGGAAAGCAGCGCATAGCGATGAAAATACGATCGCGGGTCGGTAAACGCGGTGTCGCGCAGCGCCAGAAAGCGCCGGACGTACCAGTTGCGCAGCACCGGCTCGTCGGCGTCGATATAGACCGAGAAATCGAAGAAGTCCGACACCACCGCAACGGCCTTGCCGTCGCGCGGCAGCGGGCCGGTCTGCAG
>CALROE020000631.1:0-3194 GCA_943369715.1 Bradyrhizobium ivorense | reverse complement strand
GCGCGCGGTCAATGACTGGCAGCTGGCGTTCTGGTCGCACCGCGATTCCAGGCTGAAGGCCTCGATCCTGGTCGGACAGGACGATACCCAGCTCGCGATCGCCGAGATCGACCGCTGCGCCAAAACGGGCGAATACATCCAGATCAACGTCTCGCCGCGCGCCAACGAGCCGCTCGGGCGCCGGCGCTACTGGCCGATCTACGCGCGGGCACAGGAACTCGGCCTTCCCGTCGGCATCCATGTCGGCGGCTACGGCGGCCATGCGCCGACCGGCGGCGGCTGGCCGTCCTATTACGCCGAAGAGCACCAGAGCAATGCGCATACCATGGCGGCGATGCTCACCAGCCTGGTGCTGGAAGGCATTCCCGAACGTTTCCCGAAACTCAGGATCGTCTTCATCGAAGGCGGCTTCGGCTGGATCCCCTCGACGATGTGGCGGATGGACCAGCATTTCGAGAAATTTCGCAGCGAGGTGCCGCATCTCAAGCGCCGCCCCTCGGAATACGTCAAGGAGCATTTCTGGTTCACCACCCAGCCGATCGACGAGCCCGACGAGGCGAAGCATCTGCGCTCGCTGATCGAATGGGTCGGCGTCGACCGGCTGCTGTTCTCGTCGGATTATCCGCACTGGGATTTCGACGATCCGCGCTACGCCTTCAAGACGCCGCTGACGGAAATGGAACGCGGCAAGATCTTCAACAGCAATGCCCGCGCCGTTTACAAGCTCTGATCGCACGTCCAGCAACAAGTCCAGGTCGAAAATGACGCGTCACATCGTTGCCCGCACCGCAGAGATACCGCCCGGCGGCAACAAGGTGGTCGACGTCGACGGCCGCGACGTGGTCGTGTTCCATGTCAATGGCGAGTTCTTCGCGCTGCTCAATCGCTGCCCGCATGCCGGCGCGCCGCTCGACAAGGCGGCCTGCGTGGCGCGGCTGACCTCGCAGGAGCCCGGGGTCTACCAGCGCACACGGGTCGGCGAACTCCTGCGCTGCGCCTGGCACGGCTGGGAATTCGACATGCGCAACGGCCAGTCCTGGTTCGATCCGAAGCGGGTCAAGGTCCGCACCTATCCCGTCGTGATCGAGGATGGCGAGACATTGGCAAAAGGCCCCTATGTCGCCGAGACCTTTCCTGTCCATATCGAGGACAGCTACGTCATCATCGAGACCTGAACAGCCCGCACCATTTCCCTTCCCACTTCACCCCAAGGAGCCCATCCATGACGCATGCCATTCGTTTTCACAAAGCCGGCGGTCCCGAAGTTCTGGTTTGGGAAGAGGTGCAGGTCGGCAAGCCCGGTCCGGGCGAGGCGCGCATCCGCCACACCGCGGTCGGCCTCAACTTCGTCGACATCTACAACCGCTCCGGGCTTTATCCGTTGCCGTTGCCGAGCGGGCTCGGCGGCGAGGCGGCCGGCGTGGTCGAGGAAGTGGGCGCAGGCGTAACCGATCTCAAGCCCGGCGACCGCGTCGCCTATGGCGCCGCGCCGATCGGCTCCTATGCCGAAGCCCGGCTGATCCCGGCCGATCGTCTGCTGAAATTGCCCGATGGCATCGACGACAAGACCGCGGCGGCGATGATGCTGAAGGGCCTGACCACGCAATACCTGATCCGCCAGACCTACCGGGTCAAAGCCGGCGACACCATTTTGCTGCATGCCGCCGCCGGCGGCGTCGGCCTGATCCTCAGCCAGTGGGCCAAGCATCTCGGCGCCACCGTGATTGGCACCGTCGGCAACGACGAGAAGGCGAAGCTGGCGCAGGCCCATGGCTGCGCCCATACGATCAATTATACCAAAGAGGATTTCGTGAAGCGCGTCGATGAAATCACCGGCGGCAAGAAGGTGCCGGTGGTTTATGACTCCGTCGGCAAGGACACGTTCCTGAAATCGCTCGACTGCCTGGCGCCGCTCGGCGTCGCGGCCCTGTTCGGGCAATCCTCCGGCAGCGTCGATCCGCTCAACCTCGGCCTGCTGGCCGCGAAGGGCTCGCTCTACGTTACCCGCCCGACGCTGGTGACCTACGCCGCCAAGCGCGAAAAACTGGTCGAGATGGCGAACGAGCTGTTCGACGTGGTGAAATCGGGCGCGGTCAAGATCGAGGTGCACCAGACCTATCCCTTGAAGGACGCCGCCAGGGCCCACGCCGACCTCGCCGCGCGCAAGACCACGGGCTCGACGGTGCTGACGGTGTGAGGAACTGCGTGAGCACGGTTTCAACCGTGACTTTTTACCGACCCGTCTCGCAAAAGCGAGACGGGTGCTGTAAGGTTGCTTTGGCAAACACGACAGGTGGAAGCGGATGGACAAGCAGGCGATGCGCGAAGAGGCCGAGCGCCTGATCCGCGAAACCATGGAACGCAAGGCGCTGGTGGTGAAGCAGGGCAATACCCGCATCGAGACCACCTGCGGCAAATGCGGCGCGCCGAACCGCATCTCGGCGGAAAAGGGCGCCACCCGGGTCAAGTTCGCCTGCAAGCAATGCGGGCACAAGCAAGAGACGCTGTGATCGGGACGCTCCTCCGAGGCCCGTAGCCCGGATGGAGCCCTTGCGTAATCCGGGGCCACCACATCGTCCGCCCCCGATTGCGCCATTGGATCGGTGCTTGTATCCCGTCGGGCAAATCACTTCGGTTTATCGGAATCGATGTCAAGCCCTTTCGGTAAAAATATTTCTGTTTTTCGGAATTGAAAATCAAGCTATATGTTTCGCCATCCCGTCCCATTCAGAGGGGCGTTGCGCAAGGTCACCAATGCGGGACGGGGATGCGGTGGACGCGGATGGCGCTCTAGACCCGAGCGCCGGAAGTGGACGGCGAAATCGTATGGTCCTGACACCCCAGATGCTGGTGTCAAGTTCGCAGCTTAAGGCAGCGCGGGCGACGGTGGCAAAAGTGCAGGGCTCACCGGGGAGACCACGTATAAGCCGTAAACCATTGCGCAGGGAAAGCCGGATGCCTCCGCTGAACCTGTATGCTCGTGTGCGTTTTTCTCGTGCATTGTTGCACACGAGACCGCGGGTGCAGCGTGCACCCGGCTTTCCCTGCGCCCTCTGATTTCGAGGGTGGGGCGATTCGATAGCAAACCTCGGGCGAATCCAGCCGCGAGATCGTGGAGGTGTGTTTGCGGAGCCGACTTCCTTATCCCTCCCCCCGCGAAGCGGTGGGGAGGGTGGCCGGCCGAAGGCCGGTCG
>CALROE020000630.1:0-3196 GCA_943369715.1 Bradyrhizobium ivorense | reverse complement strand
CGTGCCGTCGCTGGAATTTCCTTCCACGAAAAGGATTTCCTGGGAGCTGCCGAATCTGGGCATCCGCAGGATCGCGTTTTCGATGTTACCTCTTTCGTTGCGACAGGGGATCAGGATGCTCGCGGAAAGTTTCCGGTCGGGAAACGGCCGGACCGGTCGCCCGACAATATAGGTCCGCAGACATAGCTGCCGGATCCCAGGTAGTGGCGCGATGTAGCGATTGACGAATGGACCGAGGCCGAACCAACGCAGCGGAATCAATTGTCGTTGTTCCTGGCTGATCACCTCGAAATCCGCGAGATCCATCAGGTTCATGAAATCGACCGTCGCGATGTAGTTGATTTTCGGTCGCTTGCTCCGCAGATGCAGCAACTCGGCGAGTTTCAGGATCGGCTCCCATAAATGGGAGTAATAGGAGATGATGATCCGGGTCGACGGCTCGCACAAATGATGCACCCGTTTCAAGGTGCCATCGATGTCCTCGAACATGCCGATGGTGTCGGCAATTACGATGTAATCGAACGGTCCTTCGATCGGCGCCAGCGTCGCCGGATCTTCCACGTCGCCCAGGACAAAATGCAGATCGGGATGGAGCTCCTTGGCCTTCGCAATCGTTCCGGCGCCGAAATCGACGCCAACGCCGTAGGATGGCTCCAATGCGGCGAGCAATTCTCCCTGGCCGCAGCCCAATTCCAGCACCCGCTTACCGGCCGGGATCAGAAACCGCATGAATTTCCGGTCGTCTTCGCGATAGGCGGCATTGAACTTGCGGCTTCCGTCCTGGTCATTCAGATTGGCTTCGACGTAACTCTGAAATTCCCTTTTCCGCAGATTCTCAAGCTGCGGTGGGACGGCGGATGGAACTAGATTCATATTCGGCCTCATATGGACGCAGGACCTGCAGCTCTACTTAATTTGTCAGTCAAATACCGCTTGCTCATCCTATTGCTGGTCTTATGCCGACCTGCCTCGGCCTTGTAGACTGAAGCGGTCGCGAATTGAACTGGATTCCCGCCTGACGACATGGTTGACGGCATTCCATCATTATGAACTCCGGTACCACGCCGTTGCGGTGTCATCGGAATTGGCTTGCGGAGAAGTTAAGGGTGCCGCGCCGGACTGCCCGGAGTTCTTGAGAATCAGTCGGCGCGTGCGATGACGTTCATGCTTTCTCCACTTGCGAGAAGCCCCTGCAGTTCCTTGGCGACAGAAGGCAACCGCTTCAGCGTCCGCTCATCATAAAAGCGATAGCCATTCGGGATAAAATAAGAGAGGAGCTGGTCCAGCGAGGTTCCACGCTCCTCAAGCACATAGGGTGCTAATTCCATCACGAAAATGGGGCGCACGTCGCGAAGCAATTTGGTCGCGCCGCGAAGGACGTCGCACTCGAAGCCGTCAACATCGAGCTTGACCAGCTGTACCTTGCGGTCCGCGCGCTCGGCCAGAACGCTGTCGAGGCTTCGCGCCTGCGCTGACTTCGTCTCCATTTCGCGGCCAAGATGCTTGGAATGCAACCCGGCCTCGACCGCCAGCGGCCAGCTCGAATAAATCGCGTGCGGAACGCTGGTTCCGTCGGTGGCTGTCAGGAAGCAATGGGACGCCTCCACCCGGGATGCCAGCGAGGGATTGAGATCGAGATTGCGTCGAAGCTTGCCGAACGCGAAATCCGTCGGTTCGAACGCCATGACCCGCCCGTTGGGGCCGACGAGCTTTGCCAAGCGTAGCGTGTGCGCCCCGATATTGGCTCCGATATCCAGTACCAGCGAACCAGGCTCGGTCAACTTGCCCAAGGCGATCGCGGTGTTGCGCTCGAACATGCCGCCGAGCCAGATGGCAAAATCGATGCCCTGCGTAAGATCCAGGTCATAGGTAATGCCGCCCCGGACGACGATCTCCCGATCGGTTCGACCCAGCAGCGTGCGGCCGAAATGAACGGCGAGAAACATCATCCGGGCGGCGCCAATTTTGTGGGACGTCTTCATCAATGAATTCCGGCGGCAGGGTGAAGCGCGCGCCCTGCTTAGCCGATGGAAAATCTACTGTAAATTGTGATGCTTTGCGCCGACCGACTCCAATGCGGGGACCACTTCCGCCGCCGCTCGCTTCGCCGCCAGACCAATCTCACCGAACAGAGCAGTCTTCGACGACGACGCCGGGTTGCTCCGGGCCGCGGAACGATTCGGGCGCGCGCGCGTGTCGACATCTGCTGCACCTGAGCCCCTGATGTGCCGATGTGGCGCGACAGCGCCGTCCGCCCCGATTGGGCCTGCATTCCCAACAGTGGGCAGACAATGCTAGGACACCCCCGCGCCCAGCCGCTGCCCACCAGCCCGTCCCAAATCCCGGCTTCATGAAAAACGACCAGATCCTCGCCCAGATTTCCGAGTTCTGCCGGCAGGCGGATATGGCGGAATCGACGTTCGGCCGCCGCGCCGTCAACGACGGCAAGCTGGTGCACCGCCTGCGCGAGGGCAAGCGCATCACCATCGACACCCTCGACCGGATTCAGGCCTATATCGCCGCTTCCACGCCCGGCGGGCTGCCGCCGCCGCGCGGGCTCGAGGTTCTCACCGAAAAGCGCGACCCCAGGGGCAATTTCCGGTTTTTCGAGAACCGGCAGAAATACCTGCTGTTCGTCCATACCTGCAGCGAAAAGCGGGTGATCGCCGAGCGGGTGGCGCTGGAACTCGGCAGCATCCACCCCCGGCCGCCGGCGCTCAGGGTGTTCGATGCCGGGGTCGGCGACGGCACGGTGCTGGCGCGGGTGATGCGCTCGATGCATGGCCGTTTCCCCCATATGCCGTTCTATATCGCCGGCAAGGAGCTCAGCCTGGAGGATGTCCGGCTGACCCTCGACAAGGTGCCGGACCGCCTGTTCGAGCACCCGGCGACCGTTTTTGTGCTGACAAACATGTATTACGCCGAGGCCCCCTGGCTGACGCCGGCCTCGCCTTCGGCCGCCGCGGGCATGATCTGGCACGAGGTGGCCCTGCAGGGGGCCTCCTCGGGCGAATTCGAGGCCCAGATCGCCGCATTGGGGCCGTTTCTGGAGCAGAACTGGCGGGCCAATGTCAGCCCCCGGTCAGGCATGCCGGTCTATGAGCGTCCCGTCGCCATCGTGCTGTATCGGGAGGACCACCGGTTTTTGCTCGATTCTATCATCCCGCGGGCCGGCCGTTCCGAGGCCAATTTCGAC
>CALROE020000629.1:0-3200 GCA_943369715.1 Bradyrhizobium ivorense | reverse complement strand
CGCGTTGCGACAGGTGGCCGCTTCACCACAACTCGTCATCCTCCGCGAAAGCGGAGGACCCAGTACGCCGCGGCCCATCGATTCCATCGCTGGCGTCTCTGGAATACTGGATCACCCGCCTTCGCGAGGGCTGACAATTGAGGGGATGAGGCGCATGTGTGCGCGACAATCACCGCGCGGGAATGTCGCGGCGACTTCTGATATCGGGAACGATGCCGCCCCCGTCCGCGTTTTCTCTCCGTACATGATGGAGACCGCCGATGACAAAACTCATCCCGCCGGTTCCCGAGGACAACCAGAGCCACAAGGGTCCCGGCAGCGCGCCTAGCGTTCCCCTCGACACCACCAAGGGCCACCGCGACGATGAGAAGAACAACATCCGCGAGCAGGGCGATCACGGGAACATGGTGCAGAATACGAGCAATCGGCGGAGCGGGTGAGAGCAGGTGAGATAAGCCGTCATTCCGGGGCGCGTGTAGCGATTACCGCTTCTTCCACCCACCCCGATGCCCCGGCGCGCCGCCTGAGGATCGAGGCACCGGGCCGAATTCCGGCCCCGATTGCCGCGAGTCGGTGGGCTGGATGACCTTGCTTTTGCTGCCGAACGGTTTGGCGGGCCGCGTGCCTTCCGGGCGGTAGGGCAGGGATTCCGGGCCGTGCATTTCGTCGAGATGGGGTTTGTGGACGCGGGAGGAGGGACCGCCGCTGCCGCCCACCCCACCCCGCGCGCCGGCGGCGCGCGACCCTCCCCCTCCAGGGGAGGGTGAAGAGGAGGCCGCCGCCCGCGGCGTGTTGTTGCCGCCGCGCTCGGACGATCCCTTCGGCAAATTCGCCGACTCGCCGTATTTCTTGGTGCCGGCATAGGCGCCGGCTTTCGCCGCGACGCCGCGCTGCTTGATGGTGGGATCGTCGACCACGGCGAGCTCTGTCGCGCGCAGGCGCTTGACTTCGTCGCGGAGGCGGGCGGCTTCCTCGAAATTGAGGTCGGCGGCGGCTTCGCGCATCCGGGTTTCGAGATCGGCGAGAACCGCCTCGAAATTATGCCCGATGCTGATGACATCGTCGGCCATGCCGCCGTCGCCGATTTCCACCAGCACATGGTCGCGCTCATAGACGCTGTTCATGATGTCGCCGATGGATTTCTTGATGCTCTCCGGGGTGATGCCGTGCTCGGTGTTGTATTCGACCTGCTTTTCGCGGCGGCGGTCGGTCTCGGCGATGGCGCGCTGCATCGATCCCGTGACCTGGTCGGCGTAGAGGATCACCCGGCCGTCGACGTTGCGGGCGGCGCGGCCGATGGTCTGCACCAGCGACGTCTCGCTGCGCAAAAAGCCTTCCTTGTCGGCGTCGAGGATCGCGACCAGCGCGCATTCGGGAATGTCGAGGCCTTCGCGCAGCAGATTGATGCCGACCAGCGCGTCGAACGCGCCGAGCCGCAAGTCACGGATGATCTCGATGCGCTCGATGGTGTCGATGTCGCTGTGCATGTAGCGCACGCGGATGCCCTGCTCGTGCAGGTATTCGGTGAGGTCTTCCGCCATCCGCTTTGTCAGCACGGTGATCAGGCTGCGATAGCCGGCATTGGCGGTGGCGCGGACCTCGCCGACGAGGTCGTCGACTTGCGTTCGGGCCGGGCGGATGTCGACCGGCGGATCGATCAGGCCGGTGGGGCGGATCACCTGTTCGACGAACACGCCGCCACTCTCGTTCAGCTCCCACGCGGATGGCGTGGCGGAGACCGCGACCGATTGCGGGCGCATCATGTCCCATTCCTCGAAGCGCAGCGGTCGGTTGTCCATGCAGGAGGGCAGCCGGAAACCGTATTCCGCCAGCGTCGCCTTGCGCCGGAAGTCGCCTTTGAACATGCCGCCGATCTGCGGCACCGTGACGTGACTTTCGTCGGCGAACACCAGCGCATTGTCGGGGACGTATTCGAACAGCGTCGGCGGCGGCTCGCCAGGCCGGCGTCCGGTCAGGTAGCGCGAATAATTCTCGATGCCGGCGCAGGAGCCGGTGGCTTCCATCATCTCGAGATCGAAGGTGGTGCGCTGCTCCAGCCGCTGCGCTTCCAGCAGCCGGCCCTGGTCGTGCAGCTGGTCGAGCCGCCACTTCAATTCTGACTTGATCGACTTGATCGCCTGCACCAGCGTCGGCCGCGGCGTCACGTAATGCGAATTGGCGTAGATCTTGATGAATTCGAGGTCGTCCTGGCGGTGGCCGGTGAGCGGATCGAACTCCTCGATATTCTCGACGGTGTCGCCGAACAGGTTCACGCGCCAGGCGCGGTCTTCGTAGTGCGCCGGGAAGATGTCGATGACGTCACCGCGCACCCGAAAGGTGCCGCGGGTGAAATCGGCTTGCGTCCGCTTGTATTGCAGCGCCACCAGGTCGGCGATCAGCTGGCGCTGGTCGATGCGCTCGCCCTTCTTCAGGGCAAACGTCATCGCGGTGTAGGTCTCGACCGAACCGATACCATAGATGCACGACACCGAGGCGACGATGATGACGTCGTCGCGCTCCAGCAGCGCCCGCGTCGCCGAATGGCGCATGCGGTCGATCTGCTCGTTGATCGAGGAATCCTTCTCGATATAGGTGTCGGTCCGCGGCACATAGGCCTCGGGCTGGTAGTAGTCGTAATACGAGACAAAATACTCGACGGCGTTGTCGGGAAAAAAGCTCTTGAACTCGCCATAGAGCTGGGCCGCCAGCGTCTTGTTCGGCGCGAGAATAATGGCGGGGCGCTGCGTCGCCTCGATCACCTTGGCCATCGTATAGGTCTTGCCGGAGCCGGTGACGCCGAGCAGCACCTGGGTGCGGTCGTGCCGGTTGATGCCCTCGACCAGTTCCCTGATCGCGGTGGGCTGGTCGCCTTTCGGCTCGTATTCGGATTTGATCACGAAGCGCACGCCGCCTTCGGATTTTTCCGGGCGGGGCGGGCGATGCGGCGTCCAGATCTTGACCTGGCCGTCCTCGCCCTTGAATTCGGGCCGGCCGTCGCGGATCAGGCTTTCCAGCGCATCCGCGGTGGCGGCGACGCCGAGCGCTTCCATCTTGTTGCGCGGCGGCCGCGCCAGTGCGGCGAGGTCTTCTTCCTCGGTGGTGAAGCCGAGCTGCTTTGCCAGTTCCGGGTCGAGGGTGGGGATGGTGGCGGCGGTGCCGTAATTGGCAGGCGCGAATTCGCGCTGCGGGGATTCGCCGAA
>CALROE020000628.1:0-3200 GCA_943369715.1 Bradyrhizobium ivorense | reverse complement strand
AGCTTGAATCCGGACAGTCGCATCAGCGCGATCAGCGTGCCGAAGATGATGCCACCGAGTGCGGACAGCGCGGTCAGGGTCAGCGTGAAAGTCATGCCGTCGAGGAAGAGGTAGCCGAGCGAGCGGCGGATGACGTCGAAATCGAAATTGACGAACATGGCGCTATTTCCCCGTGATGTAGCCGGGGATCGCCAGGCTGCGTTCGAGGAAGCGCATGCCGATGACGACGACAATGTTGATCAGCAGATACATCACGGTCGCGGCGGTGAAAGCCTCGAACACCTGGAACGAGAATTCCTGCATCGAGCGCGCCTGGCCGGTCAGTTCGATCAAACCGATGGTGATCGCGACCGCGGTGTTCTTGATGGTGTTGAGGAACTCCGAGGTCAGCGGCGGCATGATGATGCGAAACGCAATCGGCAAGAGAATGTAGCGATAGGCCTGAAACGTGGTCAGCCCGAGCGCGGTCGCGGCCTGCTTTTGCCCGCGCGGCAGCGAGGCGATGCCGGCAGCCAGTTGCACGGCGACGCGCGCCGACATGAACAGCCCGATCCCGATCGCCGCGGTATAGAACGGCGCATCGGGAATCTGCTTCAGCCAGAGCCCCCAGCTCCGCGGCAGCAGTTCCGGCAGCACGAAGAACCAGAGGAACAGCTGCACCAGAAGCGGCATATTGCGGAAGAATTCGACGTAAGCGAAACCGATCCAGTAGCCGATTTTCGACGGCAGCGTCCGCAGCACGCCGATCACAGAGCCGAACGCCAGCGCGATGATCCAGGCGCACACCCCGGTCTGGATGGTCAGCCACAGCCCCCTGAGCAGCATATCGAAATAGGTGCCGGTCCCGCCCGGGGCCGGCTCGAAGAAGATGCTCCAGTTCCAGTTGTAACTCACGAGGGCCTACCGTCCGTTATGCCACCGAAACGTGCCCATGCAATGGCCGGGCCATTGCATGGGCGGAAGCACCCGTTTGCCTATTTGTAGGAATCCGGATCGGCCGAGTCCGACGGTTTGGCGAACTCGTTCTTCAGCTTTGCGTCGATCGGCACGTTGAGGTTCAGGCCCTTGGGCGGAATCTTCTGGGTAAACCATTTGTCGTAGATCTTCTGGCCCTCGCCGCCCGTATAGAGCGCGGCCGTGGCGGCATCGACCACCTTCTTGAAGGCCGGGTCGTCCTTGCGCAGCATGATGCCGTAAGGCTCCGGCTTGGAGAATGCGTCCTTCGAGATGACGTAATCGTCCGGCGCCTTCGAGCCGGCAACCAGGCTCGCCAGCAGGATATCATCCATCACGAAGGCCACGGCGCGGTCGGTCTCGACCATCAGGAAGGCTTCGGCGTGATCCTTGGCCGGAATGATGTTGATGCCAAGCTTGCGTTCGGCGCTGGCCTCGGTCAGTTGCTTGATGTTGGTGGTGCCAGATGTCGAAACCACCGGCTTGCCCTTGAGGTCGTCGATCGAGTTGATCTTGCTGGATTTCTTCGTGACGTAGCGGCTCGCGGTCAGGAAGTGGGTGTTGGTGTAGGCGACCTGCTTCTGCCGCTCGGCATTGTTGGTGGTCGAACCGCATTCGAGATCGATCGTGCCGTTGGCCAGCAGCGGAATCCGGGTCGATGACGTCACCGGATTGAGCTTGACCTCGAGCTTGTCGAGCTTGAGCTCCTTCTTCACGGCATCGACGATCTTGTAGCAGATGTCCATGGCGTAGCCGATCGGCTTCTGGTTGTCGTCGAGGTAGGAAAACGGAATCGACGAGTCGCGGAAGCCAAGGGTGATGGCGCCGGTTTGCTTGATGTTTTTCAGGGTCCCGGTGAGTTCCTGCGCCATCGCCGGTCCCGCGCACAGCGCGGCGGCGAGCGTGTAGCCGATCATAGCATTGCGTTTCATACGTGTGCTCCTTGCTTGGTTGATATCGTTGAGTGCTCGAAGATCTCGCTCAGGACCGGCGCAATATAGCGGCGAAATTGCCCGGGGTTCTCGCTCATCGGAAAATGACCGAGTTGTTCCATGATGGTGACGCTGGCGCCGCCGATCGCGGCCGCGGTTCGCCTGGTGTCTTCAGGGGTGCAGGAGAAATCATACTCGCCGGTCAGCAAATAGAGCGGACATACGCCAGTATCGATCTTTCCCACCCGGCCGCGCAGATCGCCGTCGACCCGATAGAAGTAGAGATCGCCCTTGAAGATGCCCGGCCCGCCCTGCATGTAGGCCCACAATGTTTCGCGGCGCGAGACATCAGGGCTTTGCGGCGCGATCAGGCCGGATACCAGCGCGGCACAGACCTCGCCACCATGAACGTCCGGACGATGCAGCCAGGAGGTATCGTACCACGGCGCCTGAAAGTCGGCGGCTTCAAGCCCGATCAGGGCGCGAAATTCATGCGCGTGGTCGATTGCCAGGTTGAGAACGATGCGGCCGCCGATCGAGCAGCCCATGACGACGGGCTTCTCCAGTCCCAACGCTCCACAGAAGGCGCGGATGGTGTCGGTGTAGCGGGCAGTCGTCAGCCGGTATTCCTCGCCGGTCCAGCCGGCAGGTGGATTGGATTTGCCGTGCCAGGGCATATCGAACGCGATGATGCGGAATTTTCCTGCGAATTCTTCGTCTGCCAGCAAATGCCGCCACTGCCTTCCGTCCGAACCCGCCGTATGCAGGCAAACCAATGGTATGCCCGCGCCGTTCTCCTCGAAATAAATGCGATGCAACTCACCACCGGTTTCGACATGGACGTAGCGGCCGACCATCGGCTCGATATAACCGGTCATGTCGGCACCGCCGAACCATGCCGCCGCGGCAGCGCCAGCACATCCTTGAAGTATTGAAGGTGCGTCATGAACGGATGCAGGTCGCCCTCCAGGCTGGCTTCTTCGCGCTTGGTCAAAGCCAGCAGATCGTGCCAGCCCGGCCGCGGCGCGGGCTCCCAATACGCCGACCAGGCCGCTGAGGTCGCGCGATAGGAGAAACGCCAGGACCGCATCAGGACCGGCGCCGGCGTCAGGTCGACGATCCTGCCGCCGCGGATCGAAACATGAAACGGATGGTCCAACGGTCCCAACAGGCACTCACAGTCGAGCGTGCGGCCGCGCGCCACCAATGCGGGTGCCTGCTCGAGCAGCCCGGGAATTCCGGCAAACGCCGTGATCACCGCGAAGTCGGAGGTGTCAGGGGATGGCGTCATACGCTTCAAGCAGGCGTTTTCCT
>CALROE020000627.1:0-3201 GCA_943369715.1 Bradyrhizobium ivorense | reverse complement strand
GCTTCGGCCTCGGGTTCTCCGTCACCATGAACCCGGCACAGACATTGATACCGGGCAGCGCCGGCGAGTATTCCTGGGGCGGTGCCGCGACGACGTCGTTCTGGATCGATCCCGCCGAAGAACTGATCGCCATTTTCATGACCCAGGTGCTGCCATCGAGCGCCTACCCGATCCGGCGCGAGCTGCGCACCATGGTGTACGCCGCCATCACCGACAGCAATCTCTGAGTATTGACCCGGGTTCCCAACACGCCGCCATGGAACCCGGCTGCCGCTGGCGCGTTTCAGACGCTTCTCTTATGCCCCGGGCCATCTCGCGCTTTCGCGCCGGATGCCATGGGCCGGGGTCCGCGTGCCAAAACTCTCACTGCCAGTGCGTCTCGTCCTGCTGGTCGCGGGAACCACGCTGCCGCTGATCGTATTCGCGGCTGGGCTCGTCATTTATAACTATGAACAGGACCGCCGGGCCGCGTCGCAGCGCGTGCTCGAGACCGTGCGCAGCATCCGGCTGGTGCTCTATGCCGAAATGCAGCGGATGGCCGGCGGCCTGCAAGTGATGGCGCTGACCAACGCGCTGCGCGATCGTGATTTCGACAGTTTTCGCCGCATCGCCGCGGGCTTTCTCGATCAATATGGCAAGGACGGCGTCGTGCTGGTGGCCGACCGCGACGGCCGTCAGCTGTTCTCCTCGGTCACCGAGGACACCGCCAGCCTTCCGATGCGCAACAATCGCGACATCGTCGAGGAGGTGTTTGCAACCAAAAGTCCGCAGTACTCCAATTTGTTCATCGGCGCGGTGAACAAGCGGCTGATCGTGACCGTCGAGGTTCCGGTGTTTCGCGACGGCGAGGTCGTCAGCGTCATCTCTTTCAGCCCGCCGATCGAGATTTTCCAGGCCATCATCGAAAAGCAGCGCCCCAGCCGGGACTGGACGATTTCGATCTTCGACCGCGAAGGGATCAATTTCGCCCGGGTGCCGAACCCGCAGGATACCGTCGGCAAGCGCGCCTCGCCGACGCTATACGCCGTCATGTTTCGCGCACCGGAAGCGACCCTGTCGACGGTATCGCTCGAGAACGTGCCGCTGATCACGAGCCTTGCACGATCCTCGCTCACCGGCTGGACGGTGGCCGCCGGGATCGCGGAAAGCTCGCTGGTCGGTCCGTTGTGGCGCAATCTCGCGATCACCAGCGTGATCGGCGGCCTCCTGCTGCTGGTCGGCCTCGCCTTCGCGGTGCGGATGGCGACCGCCATTGCCCGCGGCGAGATGCTCCACGACCTCCTGATCGAAGAGCTCAATCATCGCGTCAAGAATACGCTGGCGATCCTGCAGGCAATCGCCACGCAGACCTTTCGCAGCGCCAGCAGGATCGAGCGCGAAAAATTCGAGGGACGGCTCGGCCGCGCTGGCGGAAGCGCATAATCTCCTGAGCAAGGAAAAATGGGAGCGCTCGGAACTCAAGGACGTCATCGACCGTGTGCTGCAGCCCTATCTGCTCAGCGCTCCGCAACGGCTGCGAATGTCGGGACCGGACGTGCCGCTGTCGCCGCGGCTGGCGGTAGTGCTGTCGATGATCCTGCACGAGATCGCGACCAACGCCGCCAAATACGGCGCGCTGTCGAACGACAGCGGCAAGGTTGCGCTGGACTGGGAAGTGATTACGAAAGATGCCAAACCGCAATTGAGATTGATCTGGACCGAATCCGGCGGCCCTCACGTCACCGCCCCGGTACAGCGCGGATTCGGATCGCGGCTGATCGAGCGCAGCGCCCGCGATCAACTCGGTGGCGAGGCCACCGTTGATTTTCTGCCCCGCGGCGTGGTTTACACCGTGACCTGCACGCTCGAGTAGGGCACCATTTCGACCGTCGTCAACGGCCGCTGTGCGGGTGGTTCTCTGTGACTGCTTCGGGCTTGGGGTAGCTTTTTTTCGACCCAGGACTACCCGGCAGGGAACAAAACCCATCTTTCGGAGCTTGTTTCCGAATGCTCGAAATCCGGGAGATCGCGATGAGGCTGACACAGAGGTTTTTGGCGGGTTCCCTGCTCGCGCTCATCAGTTCGGTGACGCTGGCGCAGGAAGCGCTTACGGGAACGGTTACCATGGTCAATCGGATCAGCGGGACCGTCACCATTCAACCGGCGCAAAGCGGCACTGAAAGCGCCACGGTTGGCGCGAATACCGGCGGAACGGCAGAGCAATTCAAGGTACAAGCCGGCATGCTGACCAATTTGCACGCCGGCGACAGGGTCACGTTTTCCGTCAGCGAAGCGGGCGGAACGAAGACCATAACGAAAATCGAGAAGCGGTAGCTTTTCGAGGCTACCGATCATCCGATCCAGATTCTCCGGGCGAACAGCGCGGTGTTGAACTGGAGTAAGGTTGTTTCGCTGCGGCTGCCGCGCGAAGCTGGCGGGCTTCTAGCCAAAGTTCTGCAACCCCGGAAACGTCTCCAGCAGCCAGATGCTGACGCTGGTGACCGCGCCGGTCAGGAAGCCGATGCCGGTGACGATCAGCAGCACGCCCATCGCCCGCTCGACGCCGACGAGGTAGCGCTTCATCCGCGCAAACAGCGCGGAGAATTGTTCGATCATGAACGCCGCAATCAGAAAGGGAATTCCGAGCCCGGCGGAATAGACCGCGAGCAGCATCGCCCCCTTGGTCACCGTCGCCTCGGCGGCGGCGACTGACAGGATGGCCGCCAGGATCGGACCGATGCAGGGCGTCCAGCCGAACGCAAAGGCGAGCCCCATCGCATAGGCGCCCCACAGGCCAACGGGCCTCGGGATCGGCAACCGTCCCTCGCGCATCATGAAGCCGATCCGGGTCAGCCCCAGGAAATGCAGGCCCATGATGATGATGACGATGCCGGCGACGATCGACAGCTCGGCCGACCAGGCGCGGATCAGGCTTCCGATCAGCGAGGCGCTGGCGCCGAGCGCCACGAACACGGTGGAAAAGCCGAGCACGAACATGCCGGCCGAGATCATCACCGCGCGCCTGGAGGACGCTTCCGACTCGTCATTGGCGACATGTTCGATGGTCGCGCCGGTGAGGTAGATCAGATAGGGCGGCACCAGCGGCAGCACGCAGGGCGACAGAAAGCTGACCAGACCGGCAAGCAGCGCCGCGGGGATCGAGACATCGTGAATCATGCCGTCATTGCCATCATTGTTTTTGGGCCGGATCGGAGTTCCGGC
>CALROE020000626.1:0-3203 GCA_943369715.1 Bradyrhizobium ivorense | reverse complement strand
AAACATCATACTCCAGACAAAATATCGGGACCACCCATGCAACGGATCACCATCACCATCGAGGACGATTTGCTGGCGGAGATCGACGCCGCCGCCAACGATCGCGGCTATCAGAACCGTTCCGAAATCATTCGCGACCTCGCCCGCGCCGGCCTGCAGCAGAGCGCGCAGGAGGCGGCGCCGTCAGGACAATGCGTGGCGGCGCTGGTCTATGTCTACGACCACGCCGCGCGCGACCTGTCGAAACGCCTGGTGCAGAATTTCCACGGCCACCACGATCTGTCGCTGGCCACGCTGCACGTCCATCTCGATGACGACAGCTGCATGGAGGTGACGGCGCTGAAGGGAGCCGCGAGCGAAGTGCAGCATTTCGCCGACCACATCATCGCCGAACGCGGCGTGCGCTACGGCCGCGTGGTGATGATCCCGACCGCGACGGGGAAGAAGAAGCGGCCGAGCAAGGCTGCGCATAAGCACGATTGACCCTCGTCGTCATGGCCGGGCTTGACTATATCACGCCGCCCTGGCTGCCGTTCCGCCCGGCAACCCCGCCCGCGCGAGCCCGCCATAGAGCGTCTCGCCGGGCATCTCCGAGCGCAAGATCCCGCGCACTGCGATCAGCTTTTCGATATCGATGCCGGTGGCAAATCCCTTGCTCTCGCAGAGAAACGCCAGATCCTCGAACACCACATTGCCGGTGGCGCCGGGCGCGAACGGGCAGCCGCCGAGGCCGCCGAGCGAGCCGTCGAGAATGCGCGCGCCGGCATCGAGGGCTGCCGACGCATTGGCAATGCCCATGCCCCTGGTGTCGTGCAGGTGAACGCAGACCGGCTTTGTGCCCGACAGTTTCACGGCGGCCGCCGTCAATTCACCAACCTGTTTCGGGCCGGCATAACCGACGGTGTCGGCGATGGCGACGAAGTCGACGCCGGCCTCCAGGCATTTTTCGACCAGCTTCAGGACTTCCTTTGGATCCACCGGGCCGGTGATCGAACATCCCAGCGCCATCGAGATCGCGGCATTGACCAGCGGCTTGTGCGCGCTGGCGTCGCGCAGCTCGCACATCCGCCTGACATTGGCGATGGCGGATTCACGGCTGCGGTTGGCGTTGGCCTGGCTGTGTTCTTCGGTCGCCGAGACCACCGTGGCGATTTCGGCGACGCCGGAGGCCAACGCCTCGTTGACGCCGCGCTCATTCAGCGCCAGCGCCACGCCGTGCGCGCCCGGCAATGACGCGATGGTCGCGATGATGTCGCGGACGTCGACGAATTGCGGAAAGGTGCTGGCGGGCAGGAACGAACCGACTTCGAAATGCCGCACCCCGGCGCCGTACTCGTCGCGGATCCAGCGCTGCTTGGCCGACGTTGAGGGAAATTTTTTCACCAGTTGCAGGCCGTCGCGCAAACCCGTTTCGCGCAGGCTCACGCGGCTACCGGGATAGACGTCTTGAATGCGGGTCATGCGAGCCTCATAGCGGGTTTGGCGGGTGACGCCATAGCGTTGATATTATGGACGAAGCTCCCCGGCCGCAACACATGCCGATCGTCGGCCGGCTCTTGCCGAACCGGCCTTGCATGTCTACCTCTCGCAAGGGCTTTTCCGGAAGAAGGACTTTGACCGCCATGCTGGACGCCGCCGTCAAGGCGCTATCGCAAATCCTGTCGCCGCCGATGCGCTCGATCCTGTGGCGTTCGATCGGACTTGCACTGATATTGATCACGGCGCTGGCGTTCGGCCTGCAGCGGCTGCTGAGCTGGTTCGCGACTTCGGGGGAAGTCTGGCTGGACGGCATGCTCGGGCCCAGCTTCGAGACCTCGATCAACGTGCTGGCCTGGATCGTTTCGATCATCGCCGGCCTCGGCGTCGTGTTCGGCGCGGTGTTCCTGATGCCGGTGATCACCTCGCTGGTGGCCAGCGTGTTCGTCGACGAGGTCGCCGACCATGTCGAGCTCGAGCACTATCCGGCGGAGCGTCCCGGCACCGCGCTGCCGTTCGGCCTCGCCATGACCGAAGGCATCAAGACCGCGCTGTTGACGCTGCTGGTCTACCTGGTCGCGCTGCCCTTCGTGTTGATCGCCGGCGCCGGCTTCATCGTGTTCTTCATCGCCACCGCATGGCTTTTGGGCCGGGAATATTTCGAGCTGGCGGCGATGCGGTTTCGCAGCCCGGCGGAAGCCAAGGCGATGCGCAAGGCCAATGCGGCCACCGTCTTCACCGCGGGCCTGTTCATCGCGGCGTTCGTGTCGATCCCGATCGTCAACCTGGCGACGCCGCTGTTCGGCATGGCCTTCATGGTCCACATGCACAAGCGGCTGAGCGGGCCGCGGCCGGAGCTGATCGAGCCGGCGCGCAAGACACGGGTGCCGGTGGCGTAAAGTAAATATCCGCGGCGCGAGACTCTCACTCCCCTCCCTCCACGCGCCCTTGCGCGTGGCGGGGAGGGGTCGGGGGTGGGGGGCGTCTCAGCAAATTCGCTAACAGTTGTGTAGGCTGAAACACCCCCCACCCCCGACCCCTCCCCACCGCTTCGCGGCGGGAGGGGAGAAAACCCTACACCGTCTTCTCCGGCCACCGGCACAGATCGTTGATCAGGCACACATCGCAGCGCGGCTTGCGCGCGAGGCAGATGTAGCGGCCGTGCAGGATCAGCCAGTGATGGGCGTGCAGCATGAACTCGGACGGGATCACCTTCTCCAGGCCGAGCTCGACTTCGAGCGGGTTCTTGCCCGGCGCCAGACCGGTGCGGTTGCCGATGCGGAACACGTGGGTGTCGACCGCCATGGTGTGTTCGCCATAGGCCATGTTGAGCACGACGTTGGCGGTCTTGCGGCCGGCGCCGGGCAGCGTTTCGATCTCGGCGCGGGTGCGCGGCACGACGCCGCCGAATTCGGCGATCAGCTTTTGCGACAGCGCGATGACGTTCTTCGCCTTGTTGCGATAGAGCCCGATGGTCTTGATGTAGTCGCGCACCTTGTCCTCGCCGAGCGCGAGCATTTTTTCCGGGGTGTCGGCCACCGCGAACAGCGCGCGCGTCGCCTTGTTGACGCCGGCGTCGGTCGCCTGCGCCGACAGCACCACCGCGACCAGCAGGGTGTAGGCGTTGAGGTGTTCGAGCTCGCCCTTCGGCTCGGGGTTGGCGTTGCGAAACCGCCTGAATGCCTCGGACACCTCGGCGGCGGTCCAGGGTTTTGGCTTGAAAGGTT
>CALROE020000625.1:0-3204 GCA_943369715.1 Bradyrhizobium ivorense | reverse complement strand
CGCCTTTGTTGATGAGCGCTTCCACCACGGGGATGATGCCGGCGGCGTTCGAATACATGGGAATGCCGAGCGCCACCGCTGCCGGTACCGACCACCAGGCGTCGCGGCCCATGATCGAGGCCAGCAGGTCCGAGGGCACATAGCCGTGGATGAATGCGCCGACCGCAATACCCGCGATGATCCATGGCCAGACCTTGCCGACGATTTCCTTCACGGCGTCGATGCCGGCCTTGATGCGGTCGACGACCGAAAGTTGTTCCGGAGGAAGCTCGACCGCGTCCGATCGAATGTTGCGAACCCATTGCTCCAGCCAATGCTCGAGATGCAGCCGGCCGATGACCCAGCCGGAGACGATGGCGATGGCGAGGCCGAAGGCGAGGTAGGTCAGCGCCACTTTCCAGCCCACCAGCGCAAACAGAAGGCCGAGCGCCACCTCGTTGACCATCGGTGCGGAGATCAGGAACGAAAAGGTGACTCCAAGCGGCACGCCCGCGCTGACGAAACCGATGAACAGCGGCACGGCGGAGCAGGAGCAAAACGGGGTGACGATGCCGAGCGACGCAGCCAGCACGCTGCCGACGCCTTCGCGCTTCCCGGCAAGCAATGCCCTGGTTTTCTCCGGCGAGAAGAAGCTGCGCACGACGCCCATGGCGAACACGACCAGAGTGAGCAGCATCAGAACCTTCGGCGTGTCGTAGGCAAAGAAGCTGATCGCCTCGCCGAGATGGCTCTTGGGATCAATTCCCGTCGAAGCGACGACCCAATCCGAGAAGGGCACGAGTTGACTGTAGACGGCGCCCCAGATCACCAGGCCAGCGACCGTCCATCCGATCCACCTGGCGGTCGAAGGGCCGGCGCCGGGCGCGCGGTCGGTGAGCGAACCGAGGCTCATGCGGCATGCCTCTCGTGATTTGCCGGCATCGCCAGCGCGGCGTCGATCAGCGTGACGACCGCTTGAGGAAGGTTCGGAGCACGGCGATAGCGCACCCATTGCGCATCGCGTCGGTCGACCACGAGACCGGCCGTCTTGAGGGCCGCCATGTGGCGGGACATGCGGGACTGGCTGGCACCGAGATCCCGCATCAATTCGCAAACACAATGCTCGCGTCCATCCCACACCATCCGGAGGGCTTCGAGCCGGACTGGTTCGGCGAGCGCGGAAAGAATCGTATTGGAATACATGGACTTACTCATTCAATGCGCGTATGCGGATAACCGCATATAAGTAATCTCCGACCGATTATACAAGGGCCTTCGAGAGATCGTCTGCAGCCTCCAGTATCCAAGCCTTCTAGCGGCAAGGGACTAGGGTGGGTTGAGGCACGTCAATTCAGCCGGGACGTCGGCTGTTAGGAACGCAATTCGGTTGCGCAGCTGTGTGCTTCCGCGTGCACGCTCGTAAACGAGGGTTCGATAATCGTGCAGGGTCTAATTTGGCGGAGCCATGTGTGAACTCCTCGGACTATCGAGCAATGCCCCGGCAACGGTGAATGTTTCGCTGCCCAAGCTGGCTGAACATGGTCGCGTTTCCGGAACCTACAATGATGGCTGGGGCGTCGGCTATTATGAGGGAGCCGACGTCCGTTTGATGAAGGACGCCGCCGCTGTCGGCGACAGCGAATGGATTCAATTCATCGCCAGCCATAATCTGCGAAGTCAGTTGGTGATCGCGCATACCCGCAAGGCGACGCGTGGAACGCGATCCTACCCCAATGCCCAGCCGTTCGTTCGAGAGCTGGCCGGCCGTGCGCATCTATTTGCCCACAACGGCGACCTGCCGGGCGTATTCAAATCAAACGCGTTCCAGGCCGATCGGTTCAACCCAATTGGCGAGACCGACTCCGAACTCGCCTTTTGTGTTCTCCTCGACCGAATGGCGGCGATCTGGACGGCACCAGGTGCAACGCCGACGCTCCGCGAACGATTCTTGGTCGTGTCGTCGTTTGCCAGCCAGCTCCGGGCTTTGGGTCCTGCGAATTTTCTGTATTGCGATGGCGGCCTGCTCTTCGCCCACGGACATCGACGGAAACAAGCCGAAACCGGCAGGATCGAAGCGCCCGGCCTCGTGTTGCTGCAGCGACACTGTCAAAGCGGCGAACCAGGTATCGTGGCGGATGGGCTCTCAATCCGCAGCGACGATCAGCTCGTTATGCTATTCGCGAGCGTTCCCTTGACCAGCGAGCGGTGGGAGCCTCTTGCAGAAGGGGAGTTAGTTGCCGTTTCTCATGGGCAATTCGCTGCACGACAACTGGCCGGCGAAAGTCCTGTATTTTACGAGCATCCGGTCGATCCATTGGACCGATCGGGACCCGACGACGCCGGAACAGCCTTCGTGAATTTGGGCGTCGCGACTGCCGGTTAGGCACCGTCGAATTTCGTCAGTGATGCAAGGAGGCTGTCGTGAATCTCTATGACCGCTGGGTTCTGCCACCCATCCTCGATCTGGTCATGCGGCAGCGCCCGTTGCAGAAGTATCGCCGCGAGGTGGTTGCCGCAGCCACTGGGCGGGTGCTCGAAGTCGGCGTCGGATCAGGATTGAATTTTCCGCTCTACGACAAGCGGGTCGAGATCGTATTCGGGATCGACCCATCGCCCCGATTGCTCACGATCGCGCGCCGACGCGCTGCGGCGGCCGGCGTCCGCGCCGAATTCCTGCAGGGGTCTGCGACCGCGATTCCCCTCGCTGAAAACACCATAGACACCGTGGTGATGACGTGGACGCTTTGTTCGATCCCGGACCCATTGGCCGCATTACGCGAGATGCGACGGGTGCTGAAGCCGCACGGCCAGCTGCTCTTCGTCGAACACGGGCTTTCACCCGAGTCTGGAATCGAACGCTGGCAACAACGGCTCACGCCCATCTGGTGCCACGTTGCCGGCGGTTGCCATCTGGACCGGAAAATGGACGACCTCATCCGCTCGGCCGGTTTCGATATCCTGAGGCTTCGAACGGAGTATGCAAGGGGGCCACGTCCCATGACCTACATGTATCTGGGATGCGCACAACCGGCGGCATGATTTTGCGGATTGCTGAAGAATTTGTTCAGCCTCATGATGCACCGGCTTAAATTACGAATACCGGCGCGAACCCGCCGCCCGGCGTCCGTAAATTCGTCGTCTGCCCCTGATACAGACGCGCCGCCGTGAGCAACACTTCACCGTTGTAGACGTATAGCCTGACGTCGGTCTTTCGGGACTCCGGAG
>CALROE020000624.1:0-3210 GCA_943369715.1 Bradyrhizobium ivorense | reverse complement strand
GCCGTTGCGGTAGGCGATGATGATCGGCTTGTAGGCTTCCGCCGCCGCGATCTGGTCGTTGGCGGCGATGGTGTAGGCCTGCTGCGCGCCGTCGAGCGATCCCTTCGGGCCGGAGACGTTGGCGCCCGCGATCGCGGCGCGCAAATCCTCCATCGAAATGCCGTAGGCGGCGAGCCGGGCCAGGTCGGCCTGCACCCGTACCGCGGGCTTCAGCCCGCCCAGCACGGCGACGCGTCCGACCCCGGAGACCTGGCTCAGGCGTTGCGCCAAAATGGTGTCGGCGAGATCGCTCATGGCGCGCAGCGAGACCGTCTCCGACGTCAGCGCCAGCGTCATGACAGGCGCGTCGGCGGGGTTCACCTTGGCGTAAACAGGCGGATAGGGCAGGTTTTTCGGCAGGATTCCGGCCGCGGCATTGATCGCGGCCTGCACGTCCTGGGTCGCGCCGTCGATGTCGCGGTTGAGATCGAACTGCAGCGAGATCTGGCTGACGCCGAACGAGCTGGTCGACTGCATCGACGACAGCGACGGGATCTGCCCGAGCTGGCGCTCCAGCGGTGCTGTTATCAGCGAGGCGATCACGTCGGGGCTGGCGCCCGGCAATTGCGTCGTCACCTGCACCGTCGGGAAGTCGACCTGCGGCAGCGCCGACACCGGCAATGCCCAGTAGCCGAGCGCGCCGCCGATCAGCAGCGCCACCCCCAGGAGCGAGGTAGCGATTGGGCGGCGAATGAAGGGTTCCGAGACGCTCATGGCTGCGCGCTCACGCTTGCGAAGTCACACATTCAGGCGACGAATGGTTTTGTCATGGCTGCGACTTCGGTCCGCTGCCTGACTTGACGCTCCCCTCCGCCGGTCCGGATCCGGTCTGACTTTTTTGATCGCCCTCGCCCTTCTTGCCGCGGCGCTCGCCGTCCTTGCCAGCCGAGTCCTTACCGGCGGCGTCCGGCGCGCGTGTTCGCTTGCGCGGGGCGAGATCGGCGGATGGCGTCTGATCGTCCCTGCCGATGAAGACCTTGGCGCCATCGGACAGATTGGCAAAACCGGTGGTGACCACGCGGTCGGACGCCGTTAGTCCGCTCGATATCACGGCATCGGTTTCGTTCTGTTGCGTCACCACGACGGGCTTTGCCGTAGCGATGCCGTCGGCGCCGATGACATAGCTGAATGTGCCCACCGGACCGCGCTGCACGGCGGAGGTCGGCACCACGATGGCCTTGGCAAGGGTTTCGACCTTCAGCCGGATGTTGACGAACTGGCCCGGCCACAGCTGGAAGTTCGCGTTGGGAAATTCGGCCTTGAGCTTGAGCGTCCCGGTGGTCGGGTCGACCTGGTTGTCGATACCCTTCAGCGTACCGCTGTCGATTACCGTGATGCCGTCATTGCCGAACACGTCGACGGTCAGCGCACCCCTGGCGGAGGCGGCGTTGACCCGCACGATCTGCTGCTGCGGCAGGCTGAACTGCACGGCGATCGGCTGCAACTGGGTGATGATGACGAGACCGGTGGCGTCGGAAGCGCGGATGATGTTGCCCTGATCGACCTGCCGCAGCCCGGCGCGGCCCGACAATGGCGCGATGATCTTGGTGTAGCCGAGCGTGGCCTGCGCATTGTCGATCGCAGCCTGGTCGGCGTTGACCAGCGCTTCCTGCTGCGCCACCACGGCGCGCTGGGTATCTGCCTGCTGCTTGGAGCCGGCATTGGAGGCGGCGAGCTGTTGATAGCGCGCGAGGTCGAGGCGCATATTCGCAAGCTGCGCTTCGTCCTGCGCCTTCTTGGCGACGGCCTGATCGTACTGCGCCTTGTAGATCACGGGATCGATCTCGCCGAGCACATCGCCCTTCTTGACGTCCTGCCCCTCGGTGAAATTGACAGATATCAGTTTGCCGTCCACCTGGGCGCGCACGATCACGTTGTTGAGCGCGCGGACCGAACCGACGCCGTCGAGATAGACCGGTACGTCCTGGACACGCGGCGTCGCCGCCAGCACCGGGACCGGCAAATCGCGCGGCAAGCCGCCGCCGCGGCCGGCGGTCTGCTTCTGCTGCAGCGCTGTCCAGCCGATGTAGCCGAGGCCGCCGAGGATCACGAGCGTGAGCGTGATCGAAACGATGCGGCGGGCCGCGCCGCGCGCAACGCTTTTGCCGGTGGTTTTCGCGGTGTCCAAATCCGGCTTAAAGAGCATCGACCGGCCTTTCCATCCTAGGCTCCCAGCCGCCCCCCAGCGCCTGATACAGGCTGACGATCGCCAATAGCCGGGCCAGTTGGGCCTGCGACAGCGAATCTTCCGCCTGGAATAACGTCAATTGCGTATTTAGCACAGTAACGATGTCCGCCGTGCCGGCGCGCAGCTGCTGCTCGGACAATTGAAACGCCCGCCGCGAGGCCACGACCACCTCGCGCTGCAGCCGCAGCCGGTTGGTGGTCTCGCGGATCGCCACCAGCGCGTTGTCGACATCGGCGAACGACTGGATCACCGTCTTGCGATAGGTCTGCAGCAGTTCGTCCTGTCTCGCCTTGGTGAGTTCGAAATTGCCCAGGATTCTGCCGCCGTCGAAGATCGGCTGCGTCAGGCTGCCGACGACGTTGAAGAACGCCGCGTGGGGCTGGAACAGCGACACCAGTGACGAACTCTGGTAGCCGCCCGACCCCGTCAGTTGAATGCTGGGAAAGAACTGCGCGCGGGCGCTGCCGACATTGGCGGTGGCGGCGGCGAGTTGCGCTTCCTGACGCCTGATGTCCGGACGCTGCGTCAGCAATTCCGACGGCAGGCCCGGCGTCACCCGCGGCGACGAAATGCGGTTGAGCGAGCCGCCGGTGACGCGCACGCTTTCCGGCGGCCGCGCCACCAGTGTGGCCAGCGCATTGACGTTCTGCGCCAGCGTCTGTCGGAGGGTGGGCACCGCGGCGCGCTGATTGGCCAATACGGCTTCCTGCTGCGCGACGTCGAGGTCGGTCCCGGTGCCGGCGCTCAACCGCTGCTTGATGGCGTCGAGGATGCGTTGCGCGCTGGCGATGTTGCGTTCGGCGGTGCGAATCCGGTCCTGTGACGCCAGCACCTGGAAATAGGCGTTGGCGACGCTGACCAGCGCGGTGAGAGCCACCACGTCGCGGTCGAAGCGGGTGGCGATGGAGGTCTCCTCCGCCGCCTGCGCGGCGTCGCGGTTCTTGCCCCAGAAATCGAGCTCGTAGCTGGCGCTGAGCGAGGCC
>CALROE020000623.1:0-3212 GCA_943369715.1 Bradyrhizobium ivorense | reverse complement strand
TCGCTCCGGGAAAATGGTGGGCACGGCGCAAGATGCGCCTTTGCCCACCCTACAAGTTTGCTATTAGCTGGGTTCTTCCCCCGCGCTGTGAAATTCCTTTGCCTCCTGATCGAGCAGGAACAGCGAGCCCTCGGCGAAGCCGAAATAGGCGCCGTGCAGATTCAGCCCGCCGCGTTCGACCAGCGTCCGCACCCCGGCTTCTCCATCGACATCTTCCCCGCGGGCCGATTTCCGGCATATCCGCCGTGGGGGCGACGAAAACAAGGATTGCAACCGGAGAGAGCATATATCAGAATTGGGGCATTGCGCATTGCTGTCGTGGCAACGCCGCTCCGGCGTCCGGCCAGCAGCACAAAATTGTGGAGGGCCCCATGCCGACCAAAATGCTTTTCAATGGCACCCGGAAACTCGACGCCCGTCCCGATCGTATCGATTTCCGCGACCTGCCTTATCGCGCGCGGCTCGTCAGTCTGCCGGACAAATATCCCACCGACAGACTGATCGCCGATTGGCTTCCGATGTACCGTGCGTCCGAGATGGTTCTGAACCAGGGCGAAGAAGGCTCCTGCACCGGGTTCGGTCTCGCCGGTGTGGTGAACTACCTGCGATGGGAGCTGGCAAATGCGACGGCCATCGAGGCCGGCAAGACGCCGGTTCCCAAGATGGTCGATCGGACCAGCGCGCGGATGCTCTACCAGAATGCCCGGCTCTACGATGAATGGAAGGGAGAAGACTACGAAGGCTCGAGCTGCCGCGGCGCCATGAAGGGATTTCACAAGCACGGGGTCTGCGTCGAGAAGTACTGGCCGAACTTCGAGCCGCGCAACAAGCCCGGAACGGCCCGCGATGGGTGGGACGCGAATGCGCCCGAGACGCCGCTCGGCGCATATTACCGCATCGACGGCAAGTCCATCGTCGACATGCAGTCTGCGATCTACGAAACGCACGCGATCTACGTTTCGGCCGATGTGCATGACGGCTGGGATCGCATCAGGAACAACTGTAAGTCGATCGATGCCGCCATGATCGGGCCGCCCAACAAGCCGGAAGACGTCGGCGGTCATGCCTTTGCGCTGGTCGGCTATACCGCCGATGGCTTCATCATCCAGAATTCCTGGGGGCCGACCTGGGGCTATCACGGCTTCGCGATACTGCCGTACGAGGACTGGACCCGTTACGGCACGGATGCGTGGGCGCTGGCGCTGGGGGCTCCGATGCGTGTGTCTTTGCCCGCGCTGAAGAAGAAGGCCGGGACCAAGGCGCAAGACCTCAGCAAGTTTCGCAGTCCGGCCATGCGCACCGAACTATCGCTCGATGAGCGGCTGCGCTCGCGATCGATGCTGCGCAACAGGGTAGCCAACGATACCAGCGAAGTGTCGCCATGGATCAACGGCGAGGAGGCGAGGCGCCTCATCTTTATCGGCCACAACGGCAGCGCGGAACGCGAACTGGTGGAGGCCAATTCGGGCGATGATGCTGTCGGCATGGTTGTGCGCGATTGCGTGGCGACGGCGGCGGAACGAGGCTATTCCCATCTCGTCATTTATGCACATGGCGGATTGAACAGCCGTGCCGACGGTCTCGACCGGGCACGCGTTCTCGGACCCTGGTTCGAGGCGAACGGCATCATGCCGATTTTCGTGGTTTGGCAGACAGGCTTTCTCGAATCCGCAACCGACATTCTAAAGGGGGCGGTGGAAAAGATGGGTGTTCCCGCCGCGGCGGACAAAGGCTGGCTCAGAAACAAGATCAACGAAATCAAGGATCGCGCCTTCGAGGTGTTCGCCCGCGACGCCGGGGTCAAGGCGATCTGGGAGAACATGAAATCCCGGGCGGACGGTGCCAGCAGCAGGGGCGGTGGCTTGACGACCGCCGCAAGGGAACTGCAGGCGTCGATCGGCGGCCTGCCCCGAAATCAAAGGCCTGAAATTCATCTGATGGGGCATTCGGCCGGAGCCATCATGCAGGGGCACTTCCTGTCGGCGATGAGGGCGCAGGATCTCAAGGCAAGTTCGATTCATCTGTGGGCGCCGGCCTGCACGGTGGAGTTTGCGACGGCCAAATACGGCCAGGCATTCGCGAACGAGGTCGCTGATCCCAAGACGACCTTCATCGATCTGTTGAGCGACGGCAACGAGCTGAGCGATCCGTGCGTGCCGGTGCTCTATTCGAAATCGTTGCTGTATCTGGTTTCCAGGGCACTGGAGCCGGACCACAATACGCCCATTCTGGGGTTGCAGAAGGCGTGGCCGAAATGGTCCGCGGATGCGGACTTCAAGGACGGCTATCAGAAGATCATCGATAAATGGAACATTGTCGGCAAGGACGTCGTTCTCAATCCACCCGTCACTGAAACGGAAGTTCCGATCCGTCGTGAAACCAACAAGGACGAGACGATCGATGCCAGCCACGGCTCGTTCGACAACAATCTGACCATCGTCAATCGGGCGATCAGGCGGGTCATCGGCAAGAACCCACGCGCGCCGGTGACGGATTTGCGCGGATATTGAGATGACAACAACGTCGCAGCGTCAGGCAGCCCTGACGCTGTGAAATTCCTTCGCCTCCTGATCGAGCAGGAACAGCGAGCCCTCGGCGACGCCGAAATAGGCGCCGTGCAGGTTTAGCGCGCCCTTCTCCACCAGCGCGCGCACGAACGGAAACGTCATCAGGTTTTCCAGGCTGCGGTGGATCGCGGCCTTCTCGATCCTGACGGTGAATTCCTGCCTCGATTCCTGATCGCGCTGCTCGACCACCTCGCCGGGCTTGATGAACATCGCCATCCACCGACCGATGAAATCGCCCGGCGATAGCGGCTCGATGTCGTCGATGAAGGCGCGGATGCCGCCGCATTGGGCATGGCCGAGCACCACGATGTGCTGGATGCGGAGCACGTTGACCGCGTATTCCAGCGCCGCCGAGACGCCGTGGGCGCCGCCATCGGGCTGGTAGACCGGCACCAGGTTGGCGACGTTGCGCACCACGAACAACTCGCCGGGACCGGCATCGAAGATCACTTCGGGCGACACCCGGGAATCGCAGCAGCCGATCACCATCACCGCGGGCGACTGGCCGCGGTCGGACAGTTCGCGGTACCGCGTCTGCTCGGTCGGCAGCCGCTGCGAGGCGAAGGTCCGGTAGCCGTCGATCAGATGTTTTGGGAATGACATCCGATTTCCTAACCATATGGCGCCAGCCGGAACAAGTCTTTC
>CALROE020000622.1:0-3212 GCA_943369715.1 Bradyrhizobium ivorense | reverse complement strand
TTCTTCACCTCGACCATGTTGCGCGCGAACACCATCGGCGGCGTCACGATGGTGTGCCAGTAGCCGAGGATCAGCGCGTGGATGCGCGGATCTTCGAGGCCGAGCTTGACCGTGTTGACATAAGTGATCGGCGGCTCGCCGCCGGTGATGTCGATCGGGTTGCCGGCAGCGCCAAACGGCGGGATGAATTTGCGGAACGCGGCGTCGAGGTCCGGCGGGATCGTCATCAGCGACAATTTGTTGTCGATGCAGGCATCCGACAGCAGCACGCCGGAGCCACCGGCTCCCGTGATGATGACGACGTTCTCGCCCTTCGGCGTCGGCAGCACCGGAATGCCGCGGGCGAATTCCAGCATATCTCTCAGTGAACGCGCGCGGATCACGCCGGACTGGTTGAACACGTCCTCATAGATCTTGTCGTTGCCGGCGAGCGCGCCGGTGTGCGAACTCGCGGCCTTGGCGCCGGCCGAGGTACGGCCGGCCTTCAGCACCACGATCGGCTTCTTCTTCGACACGCGTTTTGCCACTTCGGCGAAGGCGCGGCCGTCCTTCAAATCCTCGCAATGCTGCGCGATGATCTGGGTGTTTTCGTCCTGCTCGAAGAAGGTCAAGAGATCGTCCTCGTCGATATCGGACTTGTTGCCGAGGCCGACGATCGCCGAGACGCCCATTTTCGCCGAGCGCGAGAAGCCGATGATCGCCATGCCGATGCCGCCGGACTGCGACGAAAGCGCCGCCGAGCCCTTGACGTCGTAGGCGGTGCAGAAGGTCGCGCACAGATTGGCGTGGGTATAATAGAAGCCGTAGATGTTCGGCCCCATCAGGCGAATGCCGTATTTCTGGCCGATCGCCTGGATTTCCTCCTGGCCTTTCATGTTGCCGGTTTCGGCGTAGCCGGAGGGAATCAGGATCGCGCCGACGACTTTCTTCTCGCCGCATTCGGTCAGCGCCGCCGCGACGAAATTGGCGGGAATGGCGAACACGGCAATGTCGACCTCGCCGGGAACGTCCTTGATCGACTTGTAGACCTTCTTGCCCATGATCTCATCGGCCTTGGGATGGATCGGGTAGATCTCGCCCTTGTAGCCGCCGTTGATGAGGTTCTTCATCACGGAGTTGCCGATCTTGCCGTTCTCGGCGGATGCGCCGATCACCGCCACCGCCTTCGGCTTCATGATCCGGTTCATCTGGCGCACGACGTCGTCATGGTTGGGACGCGGACGCGGCGCCGGCGGGTCGAAATCGACCACGATGCGGACGTCGGCGGCGATCGCATTGGACTTGGTGGCGAACACCGGGTTGAGATCCATCTCGGAGATCTCGGGGAAATCGGTGATCAGCTTCGAGACGTTGACGATGATGTCGGCGATGGCGTCGCGGTTGGCGGGGTCGCTGCCGCGCACGCCCTTCAGCATTTCGTGGGCCTGGATGCCGTCGAGCATCGACAGCGCATCGTCCCTGGTCGCGGGCGCGAGGCGGAAGGTGATGTCCTTCAACACCTCGACCAGCACGCCGCCGAGGCCGAAGGCGACGAGCTTGCCGAACGATCCGTCGGTGACCGCGCCGATGATGACCTCCTGGCCACCCAGCAGCATCTGCTGCACCTGGATGCCCTCGATCTTGGCGTCGGCCTTGTATTTTTTGGCGTTGGCCAGAATGGTCGCGTAATTCGCCTCGGCGTCGGCGGCGGTCTTGACGCCGACCACTACGCCACCGGCTTCGGTCTTGTGCAGGATATCAGGCGAGACGATCTTCATGACGACCGGGAAGCCCATGTCGGCCGCGAGCCTGGCAGCCTCGGCGGCGGACTTGGCGACGCCCTCCTTCGGAACCGGGATGCCGTAGGCATCGCAGACCAGTTTGCCTTCCGGCGCCGTCAGACTCGTGCGCTTGTCCGCCTTGACCGCATCCAGAATTTTGCGGACCGCATCTTTGGAATTCGACATTGGCTTCCTCCTTGACGTCTGTTTCTTAATTCCATCGGCAGCGCACACGAACATCGGGACCGCGCTTTGTGGCGCCGATTCGGTCGAGATTCGGGTGATCGTAAACGCGGGTCCGCGCCTACTGCAGCATCTGGTATGGCCGATCCTGGCCAGTTATGGCATTTGGTATGCCAGAGACAAGATTGTCAAGGCAGGCGCAGGGGCGGAAATGCCGAAAACACTGGCAACTTGACATGGTGGTATTTGGTATGCCAAAAATTGTTTCGGATTTCTTCTGTTAAAAGACGTCTCCCGACCTGAGGAGACCAGTCATGCCCGCACGGAAACCAACCAAGGCACCGCCACCCATGGCCGAGGCTGAAATCGCGATCGTCCGCATTGCGCCGGAGACCAGCTTCAAGAACAAGGCCTACGAAGCCTTGAAGGAAGCCATTCTCAAGATGGACATCTACGCGACTCCGGAACAGGTGATGCTCGACGAGCGCGCGCTGTCGGAGCGCCTCGGCGTCAGCCGCACCCCGATCCGCGAAGCCATCGCGATGCTGGAACAGGACGGTTTTGTGAAAACCGTGCCGCGCCGTGGCATCGTGGTCGTGCGCCGGACCAAGAACGAAATCGTCGACATGATCCGGGCCTGGGCCGCGCTCGAGAGCATGGCGGCCCGACTGATCACCACGACCGCGCGCAAGAAGGACATCTCCGCGCTGCGCGACTTCTTCAAGGATTTCGGCAAGGACCGCCTGCCGCAGGATCATGTCGAGGAATATTCCAAGGCCAACATCGCCTTTCACCAGGCGCTGATCTCGCTGTCGGAATCGCCGGTTCTGGTGGATATGACCAACGACATCCTGCTGCATGTTCGCGGCTACCGGCAGCTGACCATCGGCCGCGTCGACCGCACCGCCACCTCGTTGCCGGAGCACTTGGCCATCATCGAGGCGCTCGAGGAACGGGACACCGAGCTCGCGGAGAAGCGCGCCCGCGATCACACGCTCGGCCTGGCCGCCTATGTCGAAGCCCACGGGCAAGAACTTTTCTGACAGAGCACTCTTTTGACAACGACAGCGGTTCCAGCGAAACGACGGACCAGTCCGTAACAAAAAACGATCAGGGAGAAGCGGAATGTCCGCAGTAGTACAAAGCATCGATGCCAATGCGGCCGACGAAGCCGAACAGACCGACGGCTTCAACCTCATCATCGATGCGCTCAAGCTCAACGGCCTGAACACGATCTACGGCGTGCCGGGCATTCCGATCACGGATTTC
>CALROE020000621.1:0-3217 GCA_943369715.1 Bradyrhizobium ivorense | reverse complement strand
CATGGGCATGGCGCCGTCGGCCGACATCGGTGACAGCCACGCCGTGTTCCAGCCCTGCCACGGCACCGCGCCCGACATCATGGGGCAGGGCAAGGCCAACCCGACCGGCATGATCCTCTCCACCGCGATGATGCTGGACTGGCTCGCCGACAAGCATGGCATCGAGGGTGCCGCGGAAGCGGGCGAACGCATCGAGCGCGCGGTCGACAAGGTCTATGCGGACGGCATCAAGCCGATGGAGCTCGGCGGCCGCAACGGGACGGCTGATATCGCCAAGGCGGTGATCGCGGCGTTGTAGGCGAGGCTCGCAAGGGAGCATCGCCGCCATTGCGAGGAGCTCTTGCGACGAAGCAATTACGGCGGATTACGCTGACGCTAATCCGCCCTCGTCTAATCCGGCTTACGGTCCAGCCAACGGGTAAGCGAGGTTACGAAGGAAAAAACTGCATAAATTACTAGGGAGAATGCCGAGAGGAAGAAAAATGGCGGAAGAAACAAAAGGGGTCCCCACTTTCCATTCCACTGCACCGCGCCGCCGGAATAGAGGCCTTGTGCTTGAACGAACATCTGAATTGCGAGCGCGATATGGAGGGCCAGGAAGAAGAAAGAAAAACTTCGATTTCTGATAATGAACATCACGAGAGCAGGGAAAAGAAAGAGCGGAGCGTCTTGCGGCATATAGTATCCGTAATGAGCATGTACGATATAAGATCCTTCAGCGATCATTACGGAACCGAGGGCCAATGCGCAGAGATTTGCGATCAACGTCGCACGAGAGCCAATCAGGTTCATGATGCCGATCCTCGATACCCCCAGCGATTGCTGGAATCAGCAAGCCGCTGAATAAAGAACAGCACAAAGCCCACCATCAAATCGATGACACGTTCGTGCTATGCGCCGGGATTACTTCAGCAGCGCGATCAACTGGCTGCGCTTGCTGACGCCGAGCCGCTCATAGATGGCGCGGAAATGGTTGCCGACGGTGTGGTCGGAAATCGCCAGCCGCCGGGCGATCTCCTTGTCGGACAGACCGGTCACAGCGAGGTCGACCATTTCCCGCTGGCGGTCGGTCAGGGCCGTCAGATCGATCGGCGATTTCGCGGCCTGCTTGGTCCGCAGAAACAGCGTGTGCAGCACCGGGGCGATCAGGTCGAGCGCCGCCAGGGTTCGCTTCGGCCATTCGCGCGGAACGCCCGAAAAGCTGAGATAGGTGCCGGCATTGGCGAAGGGGTCGATGACACCGTGGGCGGCGACGACGCCGAGCGCGAAGCGGTCGATCTCCTCGAGTTCGAGCCGGGTGGCGGTGATCGCAACGCCCGCTTCGTCGAGCGCGCCGTCCCTGTCGAGGATGAAGGCCTTGCGGTGGGAGACCCACCACGCGAAGCAGCCGCGCGATTTCAGGTCGAATTTGCTTTCGAGGCCGGCGAGGAAATCCGGGGTATGACCGCTCGATACCAGCGAGCGCATCTGGATGCGGCCGCCCGACAGGTTGCCGTAAGCGCCGAGGAATTTTTCGAATGGAAAGAATTGTCGAAGCGGTCCTTCGGCCCATGCCACCACGTCGGCTTCGCTCACCGACGCCGCTGGGAGCGCGCGCAACGCATCGATCCAGGCCTGCAGGTCCAGATCGGGACTGGCTGGCGCGGCGTTATCCTTCGCGGATTTACGCGGCCTAACCGCAGCTGTTCTTGTAGGACGGCGCACGCGGCACTCCCATGGTCGAACCCACGAATGGCAACGGAGACGCTGCCCCGGATTTCGCTTCGCTCCATCCGGGCTACGGGCCTGATTTACTTCCCCTTGAACTGTGGCTTGCGCTTTTCCATGAAGGCCTGCCGGCCCTCGCGGAAATCCTCCGAATCCATGCAGGCGGTGCCGATGTTCCTGATCGCGTCCATGTCGCGGTGGCTCTCGTCCTTCAGCACCTGCGCGATGGTGATCTTGGCGGCCTGAATGGCGAGCGGCGCGTTTCCTGAGATGGTGCGGGCAATTTCCAAGGTCGCGTCCCACAGTTCGAGGTCCGCCACCACGCGGTCGACGAGGCCGATCCGCACCGCTTCCGCGGAGTCGATCCGCATGCCCGTATACATCAACAGCCGCGCCCAGGACGGACCGACCAGCGACACCAGATGCTTCAATCCGTCATAGCCATAGGCGATGCCGAG
Organism: Bradyrhizobium ivorense; assembly: GCA_943369715.1. Classification (GTDB taxonomy): domain Bacteria; phylum Pseudomonadota; class Alphaproteobacteria; order Rhizobiales; family Xanthobacteraceae; genus Bradyrhizobium; species Bradyrhizobium ivorense_A. The sequence goes on along the minus strand of CALROE020000621.1, from coordinate 1,052 downwards.
CCTGGCGGCGGGAATGCCGAACTGGCTGTAGTCGGAGGCGATGCGGATGTCGGCCAGCATGGCGACCTGCATGCCGCCGCCGAGGCAGAAGCCGCGGATGCAGGCGATGGTCGGCTTCGGGTAGTCCGCCAGCAGCGCGCGTTGCGCGGCGCTCTTTTTCGAATATTCTTCCGAGGCCTCGGCGTTGTGACGGGTTTTTTCGAACTGGCTGATGTCGGCGCCGGACACAAACGCTTTGTCGCCGGCGCCGACCATGATCACGACGCGCACATCGGGATCGTCGCGCAGTTCGACCAGCGCCTGGCCGAGCCCTTCCCACATGTCGAGCGACATGGCGTTGCGCTTCGCCGGATTGTTGAAGGTGACGACGCCGACGCCGTCGGCCACGCTCTGCAGGATCTTGCCGTCGGCGAAGGTTTTTTCTGATTTTTGCGGGACGTCCAGCATGGTGTGCGCTTTCGTGAAGGGAGTCGGAGCCGGATTGAAGCACTGCTTCGATCCTGCGGCAATGAAGCTGAGCCGGCCAGCCGAGGGGAGGGAACTCGGGCCAACCCGGCTGCACGGGTAACAGAATAGACCGGCGACATGGACAAACCGGGCAACTGATTGCTGGAGACCTCGTGGACGGCAGGAAGGAGGTCGATGCCATGGATGCGAACCAGCAGGCGCCCATTAGCCTTACCATGCCGGTTTTTCTGCTCGAGTCGAAGGTAGGATATCTCGATGAATGCTCGCGAAAGTGGCATCGGTATTAAGCCGTCGTTGAGGCTGTTGCGCTGTCGTATCAGATGATGGCGCCGATTGGACATATGTCGCCTTTGATATACCGCGTGAGGGACTATGCTGGTCCGCAATAGCGATCAAGAAGATGCGCCGGGAGAAAACCATGTTATTGACGCGCCGGGAAGCGATGGCCGGATGCGGGGCAGCCTTGCTGACGGGGTTGCCGGCCTTTGCGCAGGCGGCCTATCCCAGCCAGGGCATCAAGATGATCGTGCCCTATCCCGCGGGTGGCACCACCGATCTTCTCGGCCGCCTGGTCGCCGATCAGC
>CALROE020000620.1:0-3218 GCA_943369715.1 Bradyrhizobium ivorense | reverse complement strand
CGAACATCAGGATCCGCGTGGCATGGCGGATGGTGGAGAGCCGGTGCGCGATCACGAAGGTGGTGCGGCCCTTCATCACCTCGTCGAGCGCGGCGTTGAGCTTGGCTTCGGTGACGGCATCGAGCGCGCTGGTGGCTTCGTCGAGGATCAGGATCGGCGGATCCTTCAAGAGCGCGCGGGCAATCGACAGCCGCTGCCGCTCGCCGCCGGACAGCATGCGTCCGCGCTCGCCGGCATTGGTCTGAAATCCCTGCTCGCCGCGCTCGATGAATTCCAGCGCCTGGGCGCGGCCCGCCGCGATCCGCAGTTCCTCGTCGGTCGCGTCCGGCTTGCCGACCCGCAAATTTTCGGCGATCGAACGGTTGAACAGCAGCGCTTCCTGGAACACCACGCCGATATTCCGCCGCAGCGCCGTCAGCGTCAGGCCGCGGACGTCCATGCCGTCGACCCTGATGAAGCCCGACTGCGGATCGAACGCGCGATGCAGCAGTGCGATCGCGGTTGATTTGCCGGCGCCGGTGGGGCCGACCAGCGCGATGGTCTGGCCGGGCAGCGCGGTGAAGGAAAGGTCCTCGACCGCGGGCCGCTTGCCGTCATAGGAGAACGACACGTCCTTGAATTCGACCATGCCCGACAGCCGGCCGGGATCGATCGCGTCGGGCCGGTCGCGCACCGCCGGCACCGCATCCAGCACGTTGAAGAATTCCTGCAGGCGCGGCGCTTCCATGAACACGTTGTTGACGAAGGAAACTACCTGTTCGAGCTTCTGGATCAACATGGTGGCGAAACTCACGAACATCACGATCTCGCCGACCGTGGTGAGGCCCTGTTCGTGCAGCGCGATGCCGACCGTGAAGATCGCCAGCACCGTGATGGTGGTCGACGCCCGTGTGATGACGGTGACCAGCGCCCACCACGACAGCACCGGCATCTGCACCGCCAGCAGCTTGTCGGCGACGAAACGCAGGCCCTGCACCTCGGCCTGGATGCGCACGAAGCTTTGCACCAGCGCGACATTGCCGAGCGCGTCGGAGGCGCGCGCGGACAGGTCGCTGTAATGCGCCTCGACCTCGCTCTGCATGCCGTAGGTCTTGCGCACCACCAGCGTGGTCAGCACCGTGAATACCACGCACAGGATGAACAGCAGGACCGCCAGCCGCCAGTTGATGTAGAGCGCCAGCGGCAACAGCACCACCAGCGAAAGGATCGCGGCGAAATGCTCGCGGAAAAATCCAAGCCACAGCCGCCACAGCGAGTCGGTGCCGTTCAGCATCACCTTCATCAGCCGGCCGGAATGGGTGCCGGTGTGGAAGGTCAGCGGCAGCTGCATGATGTGCTCGAAATAGTTCGTCAGCACCGCCTGGCGCTGGCGATGCGCCAGCTTGTCGGCGTGCAGCGCGACCGCGGCACTGCAGAGAATCGTGAACAGGCCGAACGCCGCCCACGCCGCCAGCAGCGGCCAGGCCGAGGACGACGCCAGCGGTCCGCCGGTGGGCTTGCCCGAGAGCACGTCGATGATGCGGCCGAACAGCACCGGTTCGGCGAATTGCGCGCCGGCCAGCAGCAGATTGGCGCCGGCCAGGATCCAGCCCAGCCGCGCCTCCTTGCCGAGCAACTCGAGAACGCGGGTATAAAGGCGAAGCATGGACATGCGGCGGGACTCGATGGGGTCGGCGGGGCGGACGGTGGTCAGAGCCGTATTCTAATCAGGGATCGCCACGGAGATACAGCTTTCGCTGCATTCTTCCTCAATTGATCATGCGGCCGCCGAGCTCCGGCAGGAAGGAATCGTCGAAAATATCGGCTGCGGCCGGCCGTTTCTGGAACTTGAAGTCCTCGGCGATCTGATCGACCGAGCGCTCGAACCTGACGGGGTCGATGCCGCCGATGCCGTTGCGCCTCACTTCACCGGTGAGGACGTTGTCGCGAATGACGGTGTGCAGGCGTTCCAGCTCGAGATCGCGCGATCCGCCGTCCATCCGGCTCACCACTTCCTCCGCGGCGCGCGTCGGGTCCTTGATGGCGAGATGGGTGCCGGCCATCACGGCGCGCAGAAAACCTCTTACCGCCTCGGGCCTGGCGGCGGCGAATGCCGGGTTGACGATCAGCGCGAAGCCGTAGGCCTCGCAGCCATAATCGGCGTAGCGCAGCACGGCAAGGTCGTCCGCCGGGACACCGCGGTCCCTCAGATTGACGCCCGAAAGGTAGGAAAGCCCGGTCACGGCATCGACCTGACCCGCCGACAGCATCGGCTCGCGCACCGCGGCGCTGATCCTGCTCTGCTTGACGTTGGCGGTCTTGATGCCGTTCTGCCGCGCCAGCGCCGGCCACAGCCGGATCGACAGGTCGCCCTCAGGGACGCCAAGCGTCTTGCCCTCGATATCGGAGAGCGCGCGAATGCCCCGGCTCTTGCGGGCAATGATGGCGTAGGGCGCCTTGTTGAACAGTACGAACGCCGCCTTGATCGGCGGCGCGCCAGGCTTGTCGCGAAACCGGATCAGTTCGTTGATGTCGACCAGCGCCAGGTCGCTGGTCCCCGCGGCGACGCGGGCGATACCATCCTGCGATCCGCTGGCGATATTGGTGTTGACCGCCAGCCCCTCCGAGCTGAACAATCCCTTGTTCGCCGCCAGCACGAACGGGGCGGCGCTGGCATCGATCGGACGATCGAGCGAAAACTGGATCGCGACCGGCGACCGCGTTTCGCCCGCCGCCGCGCATTCCCCCAGGCCGACGCCCAGGGTGATACCAAGGCCGAACCCAAGACCCAGCAAGCCCCGCAGCGAAGTCAGGAAGCCGCGAACAATAATGGTCGAAATTCCACGCATTGCGATTACTTCAGGCGGGCCGGACGCCAGCTGCGGCGCCGGCTATGTTTGTTTCATGGCGCAGGGGGGCGCCGGAGGGGGGCATTCTGTCGCATCAAGCCTGAACGGCCAATGAGTGCCACGATTTCGACACCGATCGTTCAGCTTGCATTCGGATTGGGGAACTTAACATGGACCCAGTGGTTAGCCATACGAGGCCTGCCAGGCCAGACGACCACGGAGGACACCGAGATGTTCGCGCGTAAGATTCTGCTTTCATCGTTCAGCCGTGCCGCCGTCCTGGCGACAGTCGCTGCGGTGGCGTTGACCACGCTGGAGCCGTCAACGGCCCGCGCCGGATCCGTCGCTGCAGGCCAAGGCATGTCCCAAGGCATGTCCCACGGCCTGTCG
>CALROE020000619.1:0-3219 GCA_943369715.1 Bradyrhizobium ivorense | reverse complement strand
GGACGTCAGCGGGGTGCCGTACTTCTTCATGTGGCTGAGGCCGGCGCCGCCGAAATAGCGCAGCGCCAACGGGACGCCCGGCGCATCGACCAGCTTGTTCGCCGCCGCGTCGAATTCATCGAACGCGCTCGGCCGGTCGGTGAACACCGCACCCAGCGCCCCCGGTTTCATCTGCTCGAAGCCGAGCGCCAGCACGCAATCGGCCGCGCCGGATTCGATGGCCTGACGGGCGAGGAACAAGGCGGTCGAGCCGGTGGAGCAGTTGTTGTTGACGTTGACGATCGGAATGCCGGTCATCCCGACCGGGTACAGCGCGCGCTGCCCGCAGGTCGAATCGCCGTAGACGTAACCGACATAGGCCTGCTGGATCGCACCATAGGCGAGGCCGGCGTCGGCGAGCGCCAGCCTGGTCGCCTCGGCGCCCATCACATTATACGGCTCGTTGGCGCCCGGCTTGACGAACGGGATCATGCCGACGCCGGCTACATAAGCGCGAGATGACATCGAATTCTCCGAAAATTACCCGTTGGACTTCTGATTACCCATGGGTAATATACGGGCAACAACACCTTAGTCAATGCGACCTCGCCGGAATTCGATATGGACGCACTGCCCCCTTCTGCCGAATCCTCACCCTGGCTGCCGTTCGAGAGCCGCCGCCGCGCCCGCGACGAGAAGCGCGACGCCGTGCTGCGGACCGCCGTGCAGCTGTTTCTCGAGCAGGGTTATCATCGCGCCACCCTGAACGAGGTCGCCGAGCGTCTGAACATCACCAAGCCCGCGCTCTACAATTACTTCCGCAGCAAGGAAGAAATCCTGTTCGAGTGCTGGGCTGTCGGGCAGGAACGGGTCGACGGTTTCATCGCCGGGATCAACGCCCGCGGCGGCACCGGCCTCGTCAAGCTGCGGCAACTGGTGCATGCCTATGCCGAGAACATGGCGACCGACCACGGCGCCAGCCTGGTGCGGTTCGACCCGCGCGACCTGAGCGAAAAAAACAGCAGAATCGTCCGCGCCGGCAAGAAAAGCATCGACCGGACGTTCCGGAAATACATCGCCGACGGAATCGCCGACGGATCGATCAAGCCGTGCGACCCCAAGATGACCGCATTCGCCATTGCCGGCTCCCTGAACTGGATCGGTCATTGGTTTCAGCCGGACGGGGCGATGTCGGCAACGGCGATCGCCGACGAATTCACGGACCGGCTCACCGAGGGGCTGGCGGCACGACCGGTGAAGAAGACGGCCACAACCGTCGCGAAGAAAAAACCATCACGAGGGGGAAGACGATGAACACCACGCAGGGATTGCGCCGCGCTTTACAGATCAATCCGAACGGCCTCGCCACCGTGTTTGGCGACAGGCGGCGGAACTGGCGCGAGATCGGAGAACGGGTATCGCGGCTGGCGGCCGGCCTGCGTGCGCTCGGCGCCAATCCCGGCGACCGCGTCGCGATCCTGTCGCTCAACTCCGATCGGTATCTCGAACTTTACCTGGCGACCGCATGGGCCGGCGCGGTGATCGTTCCGCTCAATATCAGGTGGAGCCCGCTTGAAAACGAGGACGCCCTGCGCGATTGCCGCGCCGACGTGCTGGTCGTGGACAAGGCGTTCGCATCGACGGGCGCCGGGCTGGCGAAAGCCCTTCCCGGTTTGAAGCTGGTCTATGCCGACGATGGCGATGTGCCGGCCGGAATGGAAAGTTACGAAGCCCTGCTGGCGCGAAGCGAGCCGATACCGGACGCGATGCGCAGCGGTGCCGACCTTGCCGGCATCTTCTACACCGGCGGCACCACCGGCCGCTCCAAAGGGGTGATGCTCAGCAACGGCAACCTGATGGCCAACGCCTTGAATGCGCTCGGCGAAGGCCTGTTTCCGACTTCGGCGATCTATCTTCATGCCGCGCCGATGTTTCATCTCGCCAACGGCGCGGCGATGTATTCGCTGCTGCTCAGCGGCGGCTCCAACGTCATCATTCAGGCGTTCACGCCGGAAGGCGTGATGGCCGCGGTACAGAACGAGCACGTCACCGACGTGCTTCTGGTCCCGACCATGATCCAGATGCTGGTCGACCATCCCGCGCTGGCTTCCTACAGGATGTCGTCACTGAAGAATGTGATCTATGGCGCGTCGCCGATCAGCGAGGCCGTGCTCGGCAGAGCCATGGCGGCACTCCCGAGCGTGCAGTTCACGCAAGCTTACGGCATGACCGAATTGTCGCCGATCGCCACCCTGTTGCACTGGAAGGAGCACATCGGCGACGGCCGCGCCAAGGGGCGGCATCGGGGCGCGGGACGGCCCACGCTCGGTTGCGAAGTTCGCATTGTCGATACCGACGACAGGCCGGTACCCCGCGGCACGGTCGGCGAGATCGTGGCGCGCGGCGACAACGTCATGATGGGCTATTGGGAGCGTCCCGAAGAGACCGCGAAAGCCGTCGTCAATGGCTGGATGCACACCGGCGACGGCGGCTATATGGACGATGACGGGTTCATCTACGTCGTCGACCGGGTCAAGGACATGATCATATCCGGCGGCGAGAATATCTACTCGGTCGAGGTCGAGAACGCGATTGCGCAGCATCCCGCGGTTGCCCAATGTGCCGTGATCGGGATTCCGAACGAGCAATGGGGTGAACAGGTCCATGCCGTGGTCGTTTCCAGGAGCGGCGCGCAGGTCTCGGCCGCCGAGCTGATCGAATTCTGCAAGACGCTGATCGCCGGCTACAAATGCCCGCGCAGCATCGAGATCAGCGAGAGCCCGTTGCCGCTCTCCGGAGCCGGCAAGATCCTCAAGCGCGAATTGCGCAGGCCGTTCTGGGAAAACCGGGAGCGGCTGGTCAGCTGAGCCGCGGACGGAGCAGCCTGTGGGCCACAGGTGCGACGGAAATCAAAAGCATGAACGACGAGGCCCGCGGACAGGGGCCAACCGGACCTAACAGGGAATTGACCTGAGTCCATATTATACGTATAATACAGATAAAATTAGCTACTCCCGTGAGATTGCTGTTATGGTTCAGACCAGCGCCCTGGAATTCCAACGCAAATTCGGCGAATTTCAACATCAGGCTCGGCGAGAGCCTGTCGAGATTACGCGCCACGGCCGGCGGGAATTCGTGCTGATGTCGGCTGAGCATTATGATTGGCTGACGGCGGCCGCCAGGCGCACCACCCGAACGGCCGATGCTGCCCAAGTGGTGATCGACGCTGTTGAACGGGCC
>CALROE020000618.1:0-3221 GCA_943369715.1 Bradyrhizobium ivorense | reverse complement strand
ATTTCTTGCCCTTCTGGCCATTCTCGTAGAGCCAGCCGGTGTAGTGCATGACGCAGATCTGGCCGGTCTTCGGCGAAACTCCAGTGCCGACGGTGCTGTCCGATATCTGCAATCCCGATGCTGTGGTCATGGTTTTCCCTGCGGTCTGGGCCGCTGCTATGGTTGGACAGGCTGCTCCGGCGGTTGCCAGGGCAATCGCCGATACGGTCAATAGTGTCGCGCGCGTAAGACGTCGCATTCCCGTGATATCCTTCCCGTGCAAATCGGACCGTGTCTAGCGCAACGCTCCCGCCGTATCCAGCCCGTGCAAGCTCAAAAACGCCGGGCCCGGCGTCCCCAATGGGATGGCCGATAGCAAACATCAGATCGCTCGCGACACACTGAACGGTGGCCTCACTGGCGGGCAAGCTATGCGGCCTTGCACACTTCTTCATCACGATGCTTTTCGATCTCTTCGGGCTCCCGTTCGTCGAGATGCGCCAACTCTGATCGTGCGGCGTGATCGACGCGTAACAACTCATCGAGCTTGGCATGCAGGGCCAAATTGTCGCGCCGGTTGGTGCGCGGGATGAACAGCGTCATCATGAAAACCGCCAGCGTTCCAAAGGCCTCCCAGCCGAAACTCTCCGGGCTGAAGGTCAGCCACGATACGCCGTAGGCCACGACGCCAAGGAAAGCGGCGGGATGTCCCGCTGCCTGCCCGACATGGGTGGTCCAGTGTTGTTTGGGCGACCTGGATGGCGGCGCTGTCGCGATTCTGCGAACTCTGAATCAGAAACACCATCAGGAACGTGACGATCGTGGTCCCGGTATTGATGACGAGCTGCCAAGTGTCCGAATACTGAAACAGCGGTCCCGTGATCGCCCACACCAGGACGACACCGGCCGCCAGCATGAATGTCGAGGCCCGTCCCGCCGCCTGCGAGGTCTTGTTGGCGACCTCGCCGAACACGCGCCTGAAACCGCCGGCCTCCTTGTGCGGCTCCGCATCCTTGCGCGGCCTGCCTTTCCTCGTGGCCATTTCGACACGTGCTCTGGATCATGCGCGGGGAGCGGTATCGAAGCCTGGTCGCAGCGTTCGCGCCACAACCAGGCCCGATGCCGGACGCTAGCGATTAATGAACAACGCGAGAAGAAAAATGATCGGAAGCGGAATTCCGATCAGCCAGAGCAGCGCACCTTTGCCGAAACCCATGTCAGCCTCCTTGTGTTTGGACTGCATGGATAACTCGCAAGGATTTCGAGAGTTCCCTTATGGTGCCGTGATCAGTTGGCTGATGAACCATCCCGGTCCAGTGCGAAATCGCTGAGTAGCTGCGAGGTCGAACCCGCGATCAGATCGCCGATCAGTTGCGCGGCGAGAAAGCTGAAGGTGATGCCGTTGCCACCATAGCCATAGGCAGCGTAGACGCCCCTTGTGCCCGGTACCGGACCGATCAGCGGAAGTCCGTCTCTGGTGGTGTCGAACGTGCCGGACCAGCGGAACTCGATGTCGAGATTGGCGGCCGGCCACAACGCCGCGAGCTTCTGTGTGAGCAGCCGCGACTTTTCCGGAATCAGGGCATCGCGCGCGTCGGGTTCGACCACCTCGTCGCTATCCTCGCCGCCGATGATGATGCGTCCGGCGGATGTCGAACGCGCATAGAGATAGTCCTTGCTGTCTTCCCAGATCAGCGCACCGTCCTTCCAGATGTTCTGCGGCTGCGGCGTTGTTGCGATCGCCCAGCTCGACGACACCGCGTGGACGGTGGAGTGAACGATATCGGGCATCACATAGCCGGTGGCGAGCTCCCGGCGGCGAGCGGTTTCGCCACCGGGAACCGAATCACTCAATAGCCGAGTGCGCAGCCGTCCTTGCGCGGGTCGGAACCGCCGGTCAGCGTGCCCTTGTCCCAGTCGATCCAGATCGCCTGACCGCCGCCGAGCGGCCCGACCACGCTGGTGGTCTTGTGACCGATCTTCTTCAGGCCCTCGACGATCTCAGCGGGGATGCCGTCCTCGAGCTGATAGACGCCCTCGTAATGCAGGCCGCGCGGCATATCGATGGCTTCCTGCACGTCGCAGCCATAGTCGAGCATGTTGGTCAGCACATGGCTCTGCCCGACCGGCTGGTACTGCCCGCCCATCACGCCGAACGGCATCACGGCGCGGCCATTCTTGGTGACAAGGCTCGGAATGATGGTGTGCAGCGGCCGCTTGCGGGGCGCGATGCAGTTGGGATGGCCGGGCTCAATGCGGAAACCGCCGGCGCGGTTCTGCAGCAGAACGCCGGTCTTGTTGGAGACGATGGCCGCACCGAAGGAATGCGCGATCGAATTGATGAACGAACAGACGTTGCGATCCTTGTCCACCACGGTGATGTAGACCGTGTTGGGATTGATCGGCGGCGTCACCACCGGCAGGTCGAGCATGCCATCCATCCGGATCTTGCCGACGTATTCGTCGACGAATTCCGGGGTCAGGATACGCGCCACATCGACATTGACCTGAGCGGGATCGCCGACGTACTGCTCGCGCATCAAATAGGCGACCCGCGCGGCCTCGGCTTCGAGATGAAACCGCTCGACGCTCATGGGCTTGAATTTCGTCAGGTCGAAGCGCGACAGGATGTTCAGCATCACCAGCATGGTGATGCCAGGGCCGTTCGGCGGGCACTGCCAGACGTCGTGGCCCTTGTACAAGGTGCCGATCGGCGAGGTGGTCTCGGTGGTATGCGCCTCAAAATCGTCCAGCGTGTGCAGCCCGCCGATGCCGCGCAGGGTCTCGACCATGTCCTCGGCGATGGCGCCCTTGTAGAACGCGTCGCGGCCGTCCCTGGCGATCGCGCGCAGCGTCTTGCCGAGCTCGGGCTGATGGATCACGTCGCCGGCCACCGCCGGCTTGCCGTTGGGCAGCAGATAGCGCTCGGTGTTGGTGCCCTTCTTCAGCTTGTCGAACTGGTTGTTCCAGTCAAAGGCGATACGCGGCGAGACGACATAACCCTCCTCCGCGGCATTGATCGCGGGCTGCAGCAGGGTGTCGAAACCGAGCTTGCCGTGGTCACGCAGGATCGTGGCCCAGGCATCGACCGAGCCCGGAATAGAGACCGCGTGCGCCGAGGTCAGCGGGATCGATTTGATCTTGCGCTCGAGATACCATTCCGGCGTCGCCGCCTGCGGCGCGCGGCCCGAGCCGTTATAGGCCACGATCTTGCCCTCGCCCCTGGGCTGCAGCAGCGCGAA
>CALROE020000617.1:0-3229 GCA_943369715.1 Bradyrhizobium ivorense | reverse complement strand
TTTCTTGTTAGTCCGGAAAAGCCGATTTTCCCGCAGTGAACATCGCTTTCTGGAAGTTGGGCACAGGGTAACGTCGCTACCGCCTGTGTCAATCACGCCAGACCTCCGCGACCGGACCCGCAGCGTGGCACTCCGGGAACGTCGGCCTTCGCCGGTGATGACCGTTTTGAAGCATGACCTCTTCCTGCCTTGGTAAATGATGGCTTAAGGGGCCAACGCCGCCGAAACCCACGGACTCAGCGGAAAACACCCGATTTTCCTGCCAAATCGACCGTTGCGGGCGCGCGGCGCGCGCCTACCAAAACGAAATCCTGACCGAGATACCGCAGATTTAGCGGACCCCGAATTGCCGGCGTTTAACCGTTTCTCCAACCACGACCTTCATAATGACCTCTGATCCAGATTCATGACATGCCAGGTTCAACCACTGTGACATCCTTCGGACGTGTGATTTCGGTGCGCGGCTCCCTCGCCCGGGTCGGCCTGCTGGCGGCGAGCCAACTCGGCCTCTCGGCGGTGCGGGCGACCGTCGGCCGCTTCGTCAGCATCCGCTGCGCCAATTCCACCATCGTCGCCATGATCACGGACGTGACCTGCGAGGACCTGCCCTCCTCCGACGCCTACATCGCCAGCGCCGGCGTCGACCTGCTCGGCGAAATCCTCGGCGGTCCGGAGCGCCCCAAATTCCAGCGCGGCGTCACCAATTATCCGACCATCGGCGATGCCGTCGAGCTGATCACCAACCAGGAGCTGCGCACGGTCTACGCCCCGACCGGGTCGGACCAGATCAATGTCGGCACCCTGCAGCAGGATGCCTCCGTCATCGCCTATGTCGATGTCGAGGAAATGCTCTCCAAGCACTTCGCCGTGCTCGGCTCCACCGGCGTCGGCAAATCCAGCGGCGTATCGCTGCTGCTGAACGAAATCCTGAAATCGCGGCCCAATCTGCGGGTCTTCCTGCTCGACGTTCACAACGAATATGGCCGCTGCTTCGGCGACCGCGCCCTGGTGCTCAATCCGCGCAATCTGAAGCTGCCGTTCTGGCTGTTCAATTTCGAGGAAATCGTCGACGTGCTGTTCGCCGGCCGACCCGGGGTGCCCGAGGAACTCGACATCCTCGCCGAGGTGATTCCGATGGCCAAGGGCATCTATACCCAGTACCAGAACGCCGACCGGGTCTGGCTGAAGCGGATCGATCCCAAGACCATCGGCTACACCGTCGATACCCCCGTGCCCTACCGGCTGGTCGACCTGATCTCGCTGATCGACGAGCGCATGGGCAAGCTGGAAAACCGCTCGTCGCGCATCATCTACCACAAGCTGATTTCGCGGATCGAGACCGTGCGCAACGATCCGCGCTACGCCTTCATGTTCGACAACGCCAATGTCGGCGGCGACACCATGGCGGAAGTGATCAGCCACCTGTTCCGGCTGCCGGCCAACGGCCGGCCGATGACCATCATGCAGCTGGCCGGCTTCCCCGCCGAAGTCGTCGACAGCGTGGTGTCGGTGCTGTGCCGCATGGCGTTCGATTTCGGGCTGTGGAGCGACGGCGTCTCGCCGCTGCTGTTCGTCTGCGAAGAGGCCCATCGCTATGCTTCCGCCGACCGCAACATCGGTTTCGGCCCGACCCGCAAGGCGGTCAGCCGCATCGCCAAGGAAGGCCGCAAATACGGCGTCTATCTCGGCCTCGTGACGCAACGCCCCGCCGAACTCGACGCCACCATCATTTCCCAGTGCAACACGCTGTTCGCGATGCGGCTGGCCAACGACCGCGACCAGGCCTTGCTGCGCTCGGCGGTGTCGGACGCCGCCGCCAACCTGTTGTCTTTCGTGCCCTCGCTCGGCACCCGCGAAGTGCTGGCGTTCGGCGAAGGCGTCGCCTTGCCGACGCGCCTGCGCTTCAAGGAAGTCCCGATCCACCAGTTGCCGCGCAGCGAAGCCACCATCTCGACGGTGCCGTCGGTCGCCGCCGGTCACGACATGCACTTCGTCAGCGCGGTGCTGGAACGCTGGCGCGGCGCCACCTCGCATCGCGACGTTCCCAACGACCCCGGCATCAACGAACGTCCCGCCGCCCGCTCGCTGGAGCCGCGCACCATGGAAGCGCCGCTGCTGCAGCCGTCGATGGGGCTGGATCCCGACCGCTTCTCGCTGCTGAAGAAGCCGCTGCGCTGAGGGCGAAGGCGATCCGATCCAACGATCGTCATCCCCGCGCAGGCGGGGATCCAGTACGCCGCGGCTCGTCGGCTCCCTCACTGACGTCTCTGGAATACTGGATCGTCCGCCTTCGCGGACGATGACAGCAGGGGGATGACGAGCCTCGGCGATCTCGCGGCGCGTTTCGCCCGAGGTTTGCCGGTAACGTCACGCCCTCTCCGATTCGAGGGCGCAGGGAAAGCCGGATGCACGCTGCACCCGCGGTCTCGTGTGCAAATAAAATGGTGGAAACGCACACGAGCATACAGGTCCAGCGGAAACATCCGACTTTCCCTGCGCGGCAGTTTACGGCTTATACATGCTCTCCTCGGTGAGCCCTGCGCTTTTGCCACCGTCGCCCGCGCGCCTTGACGCGAACTTGACACCAGCCCTTGGGGTGTCGGGACCACACGACTTCGCCGTCCGCTTCAGGCGCCCTCGTCAGCACGCCATCCCCGTCCACCGCTTCCCCGCCCCGCGCTGGTACGTTGCGCGACGCCCCTCTTGATGGGACGGGATGGCTCTCGATATAGCCTGATTTGCACTTCTGTAAAACAGAAATATTTTTATCCGCGGGACTTGACACGAATTCCGATAAACAGAAGTGATTTGCCCGTCGGGTTGTTTTGTCGCGGCCGGCCCGGAAGATTTCGCTTGCGCGCGAAGCCCGTAGACTGGGTTGAGCGACCGCGCCCGCAGAAGCCAAATCCATCGAAGGTGGAAGCGAAACCCATCGAGGCCATCGCGACATGTGATGGGTTTAGCAAGGGCTACCTGCGAACCGGCCTTTCCAAATGCCACCGTAGCAACCATTAAACGAGGGGCTGTGTTTCGGGGTCTTTGCCGGTCCGATCCCACCACGATGACGCCGTGCTCGCGTTCGTCAGGGAGTGGCCTCGCGGCACCGGCAATTGAGGCCAGGGCGAGCGACGGCCATCCTTGACGACCGCTGTATTACGGTGACAGTGCACTCAATCGACAACTCGAAGCCGGTCTTAGGGAAAGCCACTGACGAGCGCTATCGCAGAAC
>CALROE020000616.1:0-3241 GCA_943369715.1 Bradyrhizobium ivorense | reverse complement strand
CGAAAACGAGATCCACTTCATCCCGGCGCTGTTCTACAACGTCAACCTCGACCCGACCCGCCGCTACGGCTCCGAGACCAGCGCCTCGCTGCGGCTCAGCGACAGCGTGACGCTGCGCGGCGGCGCGGCCTATACCCGCGCGGTGTTTCGCGAAGGCGAGTTTGCCGGCAAGGCCGTTCCCCTGGTGTCCCGCTACACCGCCAGCGGCGGCGTGGCCTGGAACATCTGGCAGAAATATCTCGTGGCGGACGCGACGGTCCGGGCCTGGAGCGAGCGCTTCATGGACAACGACCAGGCCAACACCCAGCGCCGGATTCCGGCCAACGCCACGGTCGACTTCAAGCTGAGCGGCGAATACGGCCACTTCTTCTGGTCGCTCAGCATGAACAACCTGCTCAACGCGCTGCATTACGACTATGCCATCGCCAGTTCGTTCACCGCCGGCCGCTTCAGCGCCTATCCGCTGGCGGGCCGGACCTACATGGTGAAAGCCGGCGCGACGTTCTGAGGCGTCTTCTCCTTCTCCCCGCTCGCGGGGAGAGGTAAGCCGAACGCCCGGACCGGCTTGTCCTGACCGCACCAGACGATATTCTCCCGGCCCAACCGCCGGGAGAATATCGAACGATGAATGCTGCGACCATTGATCTGCTGCACCGGGCGATCGCCGATCCCGACACGCAATGGAGCCTCGGCACTTTCGGCGCCATCGCCGAGTTTTCGCGCGATCCCGATGAACCGGTCATCTTGCGGCAATCCGACGCCGCCGTCTCGGCGGTCACCGCGCGCGGTGGCATCGCCATCCGGCATCATCCGCACAACCGTGCCTTGGCGTCCGAAGGCATCACCAAATCCGGCTGGAATCAGCGCATCGCGTTGTGCCTGTCCAAAGCTGATGCCGCGATGGGCGGTCGAGCCGCACTGACCGAACTCGGTGCCGACGACGGGGCGCTGCGTTCCGAGGATCGCGGGTCGATCCTGTTCGACCTCGGCCTCGGCGCGCCGCACGCGGATTTCTGTGTGCGCATCGACGATGGCGACACCGCAGCGCAGCTGCGCCAGCACGCCGGCCGCGCGGTGTTCGAACCCGGCAATCCCGCGATGGCACTGATTCTCAGCGCCAATCCGCATCGCGTCTTCATCAGCCGGCTCGGCCGCATTGAGGTCTACCAACCGATCCCGCCGCCCTCGGGCAGGAGTCCCGAGGGGCCGCACACCCATGTGTTGCCAAGGCTGCTGAAGAGCGGCCGGACCCATCCGGCGACCGAACCGATCCCCGAGGGCTGGATTCCCTGCGCGCATCTCTATCCGCCGCATCCGGCGCGCGGCGGATTGGGCGAGGCCCGGCCGTTCGACCCCGCGCGCCATGATGCCTTTCAGGCGATCATCGCGCGGTTCGGCAGCCCAGAAATTCGCGACCTCAAGCGGCGCGTGCGGGATGCGATAGCGGCGGAACAGCCGCCATCGGCGATGTCTGGAGACCGCCACGGCCGCGCCGGCATCCGGATCGCGTTGCGCCAGCTGAAGGCCGCCGGCCATGCCTCGCCGGTATTGCAGTCATGGCTGCAAGACTTCGATCCGGCGGGCCTTGAAACCGACGCCGACGAGGCCGACCTTCACCACGATTGAGGATTTGCCCCGGAAAAACGGTCCTTTTGCCATGAGATCCGGCCTAAAATTGCCCGCTGGCCAGAGGATGCATGGTAAGAAGAGGCTGCAGGACGCCGCACCATGATGCGCGCCGTAAAATTCGAGGCAGACGATGGATGACGAACCGAAAACCCCGGCCGAATTGAAGGAGATCCGGCTGAACCGAAGGGCCGCCCAGGATGCCGAAGGCATCAAGGCGATGGCCGATATCGCGGCAGCCGATATCGCGATACGAAAGCGCACGGCGACCCTGCGCGAGGAACGATTGGCGCGCGAAGCCGCCGACCGCGAAAAGCCGCCGGAGCCGAAGGCCAAGGCCAAACCCAAGAAAAAGAAGACAACCTGAATGTCAAAAGAAGACCGCGACCGCGCCGATGCGCGTTTCAACAAGGCCGCGCGCGCGGCCAACGACGCCAAGGTCGTGAAATCCGATCGCGACGTGACGACCAAGGCCGTGCTCGACAACATGGCGCGGCTGAAGGCCTTGCGCCTCGCACGCGAAGCCACCGCACCGCCCGCGGCGGTCAAGAAGCCGCGCGCCAAGTCGTCAACGTCGTCGGCTAAGAAGACCGACGAAAAGGGCCCGGTGCTGGCGGATTGGCTGGCCGGGCGGCAGAGCGGCGGCCACCGGACCTAAGCCGCATTTCCTTCTCCCCTCCTCCCGCGAAGCGGCGGGGAGGGGAGTGAATGGCATCGCCACGCGATGCGAAGGATCAAGAGCTTAGAAATCCAATCGCTAGACCGGCGCCGGCCACTCGATCATCGAGCGGGTCTTGGTGGCGGCGTCGTAAACTTGCACCTGAAGCATCTGGTACTGGTTCTTCAACGCCATGCCGGCCTCTTCGGCGGCTTCGACGGTGTCGTGGTGCGACTTGAAGTGGCCGTCCACCACCAGCGAGTACCCTTCGGTCGGCGCTTTGTCGGCGCGAATGATTTTGCGCGGCTGCTGTTCTTCGGCTTCGATCTTCGGCTTTTTCATCGGGGCTCCAGATCACGATCCGGTCGGATCATGATTTCATGTCGTTGGGTTGGGCATGATACCAGGGCAAACGCTTGGCGTTTGACCCGAGGGAAAACCGGTTCCCGCTCTTCACGCTTGTGCGGCGCTTCGGGTCCGGATCATGCTCAGGCTGTGCCTCCCTTTACACCGAACGCCGGAAAAAGGCAGGAAAGATTGTCCAACTGCGGCTAATATACTCATCAAACCCGGCGAAATGAGCCGATTTGAGGGATCACATGGGCGGAACCGGTAAAAAGAGAGAGCCTCCTCCCAAGGACGGCACCAAGGACGGCGGCAAGCCTCGGAAGCCGCAGCCTCGACCGGTCGAGGATGACGATGACGAGGACGGCGACATCGCCACCCCGAAACGCGACCGCAGCGGCGACGACGACGAGCCGCTGTAGGGAAGACATCTTTCCATTCGAATATTGAGAGACGCCGCGAATTCGGCGCCACCTCTCCCATCGGGAGAGGTCGAATTGCGCAGCAATTCGGGTGAGGGGTTACGGTCAATCGATGGGCCTGAGCCCCTCATCCGGCGCTGCGCGCCGACCTCTCCCGATGGGAGAGGTGGAAGTGAAGCGGAGAATTCGA
>CALROE020000615.1:0-3242 GCA_943369715.1 Bradyrhizobium ivorense | reverse complement strand
GTCACCGGCGGGAGGGGCGCCTGCTGCGCTTCGGCGCCGGAGAACGACGCGACCGCCATCAGGCCGGCGACCGCCGAAACCTTCCTGCCGGAATTGTTGTCGTTTCGATCACCGACCGAGTTGACTGCTGCGATCGAACGCAACGATCTCGGTGCTTTTGCTCTGTTCATCCCACGCCCCTGACTGAATTTCAGTTCGTTCGCATCGCCCCGATGCGACGAACTGTCCCGGAGGTTGGTATCGAGCGAAAAATTTGTGGTCAATGCGATTACGGCAACAGGAAGATTGAATGACTCCAGATCAAAACGATTCTAAATCACGGGCTTCAAACGGTTCTAAACTGCAATTCGAAGCATTCTAAAGTGAATGACGAAAATGCCTGCGATTAAAGCATTTCTGCGCTCATTGACCGGCGCACTCAATCGACGCTCGGCGGCTTCATCAGCGAAAACAATTCGTCGACGGTCTGCTGCGCCACCAGCCGCACGCGGTCGCTGTTGTCCATGCCCGCAATATTGACGCCCTGCACCACCGCTCTGATTTCGTCGCGAAAGTCGGTGAGAAACCGCAATGGATCGGGCGTGTTGTTGGCGACGCGTGCGATCAAGCCCGTAATCAGGATCTGGCAAGCCATCATGCGCCCGTTCAGTTCGTCCATCATGAAACTCCGGTTGGCTGCGCTGCTCGCGACCTGAAGTCACGACGATGGTGCATATGAACGATCTGCCACGCGGTGACAACATCTCGGGACGACCAGGAACCGGATGACCCGTGTTGCAGATTGACCGCGAGTAGAACGATGGGCTCCGAGCGCTCCATTGCCGAGGCCGCGCCACCGGCCGGGAAGGTCGCCGAGTGACTTGACTTTGGGCGTCCGAGGGCACATCGGATGGGTATTCCTCCCGGAGCCGGTTCAGTGAAAATTTTCATTAAGACAGCTATCTGCATCGCCATCATGGCTCTCGGATCGATCGGAATCAGCCAGGCCCAGCAAGCCCAGAAGTCGAAGACGGCACCGGCGGCGACATCCGCGACACCGGCCGCGCCCCAGGCGGAGCCGGCCCCTGCTGCACAGCCGGGCTGGAACGCGCGATGCACCAGCGCCAGCCGCGCCGCGCCACTCGAATGCGCGATGGAGCAGACCGCGGTTCTCAGCAAGACCGGACAATTGATCGTGCTCGTCAACATCCGCGTGCCCGCCGACACCAAGGCGCCGGTCGCGCTGGTGCAACTGCCGCTCGGGCTTCATTTGCCAGGCGGCGCGAAACTTCAGGTCGATGACGGCAAGGCGACCGACCTGCAGATCCAGACCTGCGAAAACCGCGGCTGCTACGCCGGCTCCGCGATCGCGCCGGACCTGCTGGCCGCGCTCAGATCAGGCAAGCAGCTGAAGGTCTCGTTCCAGAACCTCGGCAAGGAAAATATCACCATCCCGATCCCGCTGACCGATTTCGCTGCGGCTTACGACAGGATCAAGTAGCACCGTCATTCCAGGGCGATGCGAAGCATCGAACCGGGGACGGCGACCTCACTGCCGCGCCATTTCGGCGGCGCCGATGCCATCGCCGTCGAGCTTCTGGTCGTTGTGCATGGCGACCGTCACCCGCAGCAGCTGGCCAGTGAATTCGAACGGCGCCTCGTAATGCGACACCGGGCTGGAGCGGTCGCGGCCGATGTCGAGGCCGGACCACGAGATGAAGTTATGGAATCCCTGCTGCGTCTGCAGCGAGCCCACGGGCTCGCCATCGATCAACAGGGTGTAGGCGCTGATCCCGGTACGTGAACCCTTGGCCGGCGGAGCTTCCCGCACCAGGCGTTCGACATGGACGCCGAGCCGATGCGCGCCCGATGGCACCTGGCGGTTCGAACGGACGATCTCGTGCCCTCCCCCGATATTGAGGTCATGAACCAGGAAGCCGTCCTTGATGTAGAGGCTGTAGCCCGAGGTGGCGTCGCCATGCGCGATCAGCACGCCCTCGGCGCCGGCGGCGCCGATCTCGACATGCGCCTCGATGGTGTAGCTGCGGCTGCGCACGTCGGGGGCAACGTCGGTCGGCACGTGCCCCATGCCGGCGTGAAACACGAAATTGTTGCGCGCCCCCTGGAAGCGTGCGGCGTTCTCGGCAAAGCGCGCCGCGAAGCGGTCGTCAAGCGGCAGCACATTGTGCTTCTCCGCCTCGCTCCACCACAGTCTTGTCATTTCAGCCAGCCGCTCCGGCTGCTTCGCCGCGAGGTCCTCCACCTCGGAAAAATCGCCGTCGAGGTGAAACAGCTCCCATTTGTCGTTCTCGAACGGCGTGCCCGGCGGATGATAGGAGACCGCCTTCCAGCCGCCGTGCCAGAGGCCGCGATGCCCGAACATCTCGAAATATTGCGATGATGATTTCGACGGCGCCGATGCGTCCGCAATCGAGCGCGCAAAACTTTCGCCCTCGATCGGCATTTGCGCAACTCCGCCGATGACCGGCGGCGCGGTGATCCCGATCAGGTCGAGCAGCGTCGGCACCAGATCGCTGGCGTGCACGAACTGATGACGCAATTCGCCCCTGGCCGCGAAGCGCCTGGGCCATGACATGATGAAGGGGTCGCGGATACCGCCGCCGTGGGTGTTCTGCTTGTAGCGGCGCAGCGGCGTGTTGGACGCCATCGCCCAGCCGTGCGGGAAATTGTTGTGCGAGTCGGGACCGCCGATGTCGTCGATCCGCCGCACTTTTTCCGCGATCGGCTCGGGACGGAAATTGTACGGTCCCATCGCGTTGACAAAGCCGAACGGCCCGCCCTCCTGGCTTGCGCCATTGTCGGACAGTACGAGGATCAGCGTGTTGTCGCGGATGCCGGCGGTGTCGAGAAACCCGATCAGCCGCGCCAGATGCCGGTCGGCATGATCGAGCATGCCGGCAAATGCCGATTGCAGCCGCGTGAACAGGCGTCGCTCGTCCGCGCTGTGGTCATCCCACGCCTTCACGCCATCATTGCGCGCGGGCATTCGCGTTCCCTGTGGCACGATCCCCATCGCCATCTGCCGCGCCATGCGCTGCTCGCGCTCGGTGTCCCAGCCGTGCGCGAAGGTCGCGTCATAGCCCTTGATGATGTCGATGGGCGCCTGATGCGGCGCGTGACAGGCGCCGAGCGCGACCCAGGTCAGCCACGGCAGATCGGGCCGGTCGGCGATATGATCGGCGATGAAGCGGATCGACTGGTCGACCAGATTCGAGGTCAGGTGATAGCCGTCGGCGTAGCTG
>CALROE020000614.1:0-3247 GCA_943369715.1 Bradyrhizobium ivorense | reverse complement strand
ACGGTGCGCGGATCGGCAATTTCGTCGAGGTCAAGGCAGCGACGCTGGAAGCCGGCGTCAAGGTCAATCACCTATCTTACATCGGCGACGCCCATGTCGGTGCCAATTCCAACATCGGCGCCGGCACCATCACCTGCAATTACGACGGCTTTTCCAAGCACAGGACCACGATCGGTGAGGGCGCCTTCGTCGGCACCAACTCCTCGCTGGTGGCGCCGGTCAAAATCGGCAACGGCGCCTATATCGGCTCGGGCTCTGTCATCACCAAGGATGTGCCCGACGACGCGCTCGCCGTGGAGCGCAGCCCGCAAACCAACCGCGAGGGCGGCGCCAGGCGCTACCGCGAGCTGAAGACGAAAGCCAGGACGCCGAAAGAGGGATAGGATGCAGCGCTTTTTAAGCTTTCCGCTTAACGCTGTCTCAATCGGCAATAATTATTGAGTATCTGAACCTGCGCGATTCTCGTTAAGAGGAGCGGGCGCATTTTCGGCTAATTTGGGGATATTGAACCGCATGTGCGGCATTGTCGGCATTTTGGGGCGGGCTCCGGTGGCGGAGCAACTGGTGGATTCGCTCAAGCGGCTGGAGTATCGCGGCTACGATTCCGCAGGAGTCGCCACGCTGGAAGGCGACCATCTGGAGCGCCGCCGCGCCGAAGGCAAACTAAAAAATCTCGAAGCGCGGTTGCGGGCCGAGCCGCTGGCGGGGCATACCGGCATCGGGCATACGCGCTGGGCCACCCACGGCAAGCCGACCGAAAACAACGCGCATCCGCATGCCACCGACCGCGTCGCCGTGGTTCACAACGGCATCATCGAGAATTTTCGCGAGCTGCGCGAAGAGCTCACGAAAAAGGGCGCGGTGTTCAAGACCGAGACCGATACCGAGATAGTGCTGCACCTGGTCGACAGCTACCTGGCCAAGGGCATCGATCCCGTCGAAGCGGTGAAGGCTTCGCTGTCGCAGCTGCGCGGCGCGTTTGCGCTCGGTTTCATTTTCGCGGGCGACGACAATTTGATGATCGGCGCCCGCAACGGTCCGCCGCTCGCGATCGGTTATGGCGACGGCGAGATGTATCTGGGCTCGGACGCGATCGCGCTTGGCCCGTTCACCGACACCATCAGCTATCTCGAGGACGGCGACTGGGTCGTGCTGACGCGCGATAGCGCCGTGATCCGCGACAAGAACAATGCGATCGTGCATCGCGAAGCGATCAAGCACGCGGCCTCGACCTCGCTGGTCGACAAGGCCAATTACCGCCACTTCATGGCCAAGGAAATCCACGAGCAGCCGGAGGTGGTCGGTCATACGCTGGCGCGCTACGTCGACATGGCGACCGAGCGCGTGGCGTTGCCGGTCAACCTGCCGTTCGACTTCAGTGATATCCAGCGCATCTCGATCGTCGCCTGCGGCACCGCGAGCTACGCGGGTTTTATCGGCAAATACTGGTTGGAACGCCTCGCGCGCGTGCCGGTCGAACTGGATGTGGCCTCCGAATTCCGCTACCGCGAGGCGCCGTTGCGCCGGGGGGATCTCGCGATCTTCATTTCGCAATCCGGCGAAACCGCCGACACGCTGGCCGCGCTCCGCTACGCCAAGGGCGAGGGCGTGCACACGCTTTCTGTGGTCAACGTGCCGAGCTCGACGATCGCGCGCGAAAGCGAGACCGTGCTGCCGACGCTGGCCGGCCCGGAAATCGGCGTCGCCTCGACCAAGGCGTTCACCTGCCAGCTGATGGTGCTGGCCGCGATCGCGGTGGGCGCCGGCAAGGCGCGCGGCGAATTGTCCGACGCCGATGAAGTCAAGCTCGTCCATGGCCTCGTGGAAATTCCGCGCCTGATGGCGGCGGCGCTGGCCACCGAACCGCAAATCGAAAAACTCGCGCGCGAGCTCGCCAAGCACAAGGACGTGCTCTATCTCGGCCGCGGCACCAGCTACCCGCTGGCGCTGGAAGGCGCCTTGAAGCTGAAGGAAATTTCCTACATCCACGCCGAAGGCTACGCCGCCGGCGAACTCAAGCATGGCCCGATCGCGCTGATCGACGAGAACATGCCGATCGTGGTGATCGCGCCGCATGACCGGGTGTTCGAAAAAACCGTCTCCAACATGCAGGAAGTCGCCGCCCGCGGCGGCAAAATCATTCTCATGACCGACGCCAAGGGCGCGGCGGAGGCGACCATCGAGTCGCTGGTGACCATCGTGCTGCCCGACATGGCCGCCACCTTCACGCCGATGGTCTATGCCGTCCCCGTGCAACTGCTGGCCTATCATACCGCCGTCGTCATGGGCACCGACGTCGACCAGCCGCGCAATCTCGCGAAATCGGTCACCGTGGAATAAGTGTCACATATCCGGCGGTGGCCGGGGTCTACCAAAGTCTGCTAGGATGGCTTAGCTGGCAGAGTACAGTAGCCGCTTCGACTAACCTGGAACCCGAATGAATTCCGACGATTTGCCGCCGTCCGTGCCCCCGGCCGAAGCCCCGCCAGAGGTCCACAGCGGGTTAATGGCCCGATTCCGGAACTATTTCCTGACCGGCCTGATCGTCGCGGGTCCGATCGCCATCACCTTCTATCTGACCTGGTGGTTCGTGACCTGGGTCGACGGCATCGTCCGGCCGCTCATTCCGCTGGCCTATCGGCCGGAAACCTATCTGCCGTTCGGCCTGCCGGGCGCCGGCCTGATCGTCGCGGTGTTCGCGCTGACGCTGCTGGGCTTCCTCGCCGCCAATTTGATCGGGCGGACCCTGGTCGATCTCGGCGAGCGGCTGCTCGGCCGCATGCCGGTGGTGCGCGCGATCTATCGCGGCCTCAAACAGGTGTTCGAGACGCTGTTCTCGGGGCAGGGCTCCAGCTTCCGCCGCGTCGGCCTGGTCGAATTCCCGTCGCCCGGCATGTGGTCGATCGTGCTGATCTCGCAGTCGCCGAGCGTGGAGATCGCCAACAAGCTGCCGGGCCAGGACGAGCACATCTCGGTATTCCTGCCGTGCGCGCCAAACCCGACCACCGGCTTCTTCTTCTATGTGCCGAAGAGCAAGATCATCGAAGTCCAGATGAGCGCCGAAGACGCCGCCACCCTGATCATGTCCTGCGGCGTGGTGCAGCCCGGCTCCGACGGCCAGAAGAAGATCGCGGCATTGGCGGAAATGGCGAACGCCGCGCGGGTGGCGAACACGGCCGCACCGAGGCCGGAGCCTGCGAAGGTGGATTGATCATCCTGCGTCATTCCGGGATGGTCCGAAGGACCA